>JBFMAX010000009.1:82505-149784 GCA_040755395.1 Nitrospirota bacterium | reverse complement strand
TTTCGTTACGCATGACATGATAGACGAGAGCACCAGCGGCCACGCATGGACGAGAGAGCCCGGATGCGCTCCTGCGGAAATCGCGGGCCTCCTGTCAGGAATCGACTCCCGACCCCTTTTCTTGCTCCCCTCGGGGCTTGAGCTGACTCAGGGTACCCTGTCACGGCTGGTAGGAACAGAAGTTGAAAAAAACTCTCCGCAAAGGGGTTTATGGTCACTGCACCGTGCCATTGGAAGGGGGTTTATCTGTGGAACTGGATTACCTTAAATCCCCCAGAGGACATACCCAGATGAAGAAAACTCTTGCATGGCAACTGACACATGAGGAACGTTCCCGACAAGTAGAGATCCAACAAAGCTTGCTTTGGAGTCGGTGACGATCCAAATTGTTCCGGTAAACGGCAAGGTGTTTGGAGTTATGAGCCCATTAGTGCCTATCATTCCCCTCTGGTATTCTGAAAGTCATGCTCATTTCTGGCTTTTGATGTCTCTGTCGCCCGAAAGTGGAGAGATCAGTTTTGACCCGAAGCGTGTTGCTTTGGAGACCAAACAGGGTGACAGGTTTCTCGCAACAGGTTACACCAGCCCCTGCTTATCACGGACATGCGAAACAATTCAAACCTCAGCAAAACACTTCTTGACGAGAAGAGTCTGAATGGCTCAATGAGCCCAATCTCCATCTCTGCAGAAGCGCTGCTGGGTTGATGTTTGATACCAAAACAATTGACCCACATCAGCCCTTCACGTTAGTCATCGATGGGCTGAAGAAAGAGGGGCATCCGATTGAAGTGCCTCCTTTGAGATTCAAGAATAAGCGAAGGAGACATTTTGATTTTCTTCTTTTCGATCCTCTCAACATCCACAAAGAGTGGGTGGCCGAGTAGAGGGCTACGGGGACGCGCTTCTGTAAACAGCCGAAAGCGCGGTGACGCCGCCCCGAAAGATTGTCCGCCAGCCTTCTCTTCGATCAATCCTCCATCGACGCTCCCTTCCAAGCTGACCCAGGTCCTCCCGTGCCGGGCATGGACCTGCACTCCCGGCATGAAGTTCTTTCCTCCGTCCTAGCGATCCACTACGAGAGTTTGTTGTACTGATCCGTCGGGGTATTCCCCTTTTCCGCCGCCCTCTCCCGACAGGGGGGAATGAGAGGGCGAACCACGGGCCTTTAGTGGCACTGAATTTGCCCGCCGGCCTCGACCGTCGAAAATAATTTACGCCCTGTTAACAACAACCCTCAGCAAAATTTAACAAGCACAGGCGATAAGAGGCGCGGTCACATCACCGATTGTCCCGTGCCGGATCGAACGACAAATGGGGAAAGGTGGAACCAGGAAGAGGCTAAAAAGGAAGGAGGTGGTGGGAAGCGCCGGACTGCGGTCGGGCGCAGCGACAGCGACACGGAGTCGAAACAGGAATGAATAGATGCAGGGAACGTGTGTTTTTCACATCGATCGAGGAGGGTTTCCATGAAACGACACAGAAGAACGCTGAGGCGGGTTCTGACCGGACTGGCCGCCGCAGCCGTCGCAGTCGTCGGGTTTTCTGGTCAGGCGCAGGCGGTGAGTTTTCCGAACGGGCAGCTCGGCCTGATCGTGTACGGAGGCGATACGGAGATGTATTGGAATCTGGGGGACAGCAATGCATTGCTCGCTCCCGGCGCCGCCGCGTCGTTTACGATCAGCGGTACCGATCTGGCGACCTTGCAGACAGGAGCCACCACTGGGGTGCGCTATACGCTCGTGTCATATGACCCGCTTGCCGGCGCGTTCAAGTTCGGCGCATCCACGGCGACTCCCACGGCGACGCAACTGGGCAACTCGTTCCCCGACAACGCCGCCGATCTGTTCTTCGGGTGGCAGGGCTTGTTGGGCCAACCTATCAATACCGGAACGACCAATCCGGCCTTCGTCAATAAAGGCGCTTCCCATTCGTTCAGCAGCACGTTCGGCACGGCCGGCCGACTTGGCGGGACCATGGGATTCAACATCGAGAGCGCCTTCGGCAACGAGCTGTTCATCCACATGTACGACCAGTTTACCCAGGAGTACACGCGGATGGGCAATGCCTTCTTGTTGGCCGTCGACGGCGGCGCGACTCTGTTCCTGGGAAATCCGGCGGTGGTGCCGATTCCGGCCGCCGTTGTGCTCTTCGGGACGGGTTTGATCGGTCTGGTCGGTATCGCTCGCCGGTCTCTGGCTCGAACGCAGGCGGCGTAACCGGATCAGAGAAAGGGATGCGCGGCTTGCGTGAGGGAACCGAATCCCCCGTGCCGTGGCCGGCCGCAAACCACGCATCCCCGACGTTCGGCGGTTTCAGCGACAACGCAGCGTCGTAGGATCACCATATAAGGAGATGAATCCATGAAATCAAGCAGGAAAGCGATTGCCGCAGTGACCGGGCTGCTCCCGGTTCTGGGCCTGGCCTTGTCGGCCGAAGCCCAGACAGTGATGAACATCGCCGGCGCCTCGGCCGCCAAGCCGTTCGTCGAGGAAGTGCCGGTTCTGCTCTGCAACAACCCGACCGGTCCCGCCGGAGCCCCGGAAGTCGTGCCCGGATCGCAGGCTCCGCGTGTCTTCATCGATAAGGGGACCATCGCCGATTCTAAGTTCGTCACATGGGTCTGCGAAGCGACGAACCCGAACTTGAGCCTGCCCGGGACGGTCATCATCCGCTATCAGTCGACGGGTTCGAGCGACGGCATCGACAAGATCCGGAACAACCCCGGGACCGCCGGTGCTCAGCAAGTCTATGTGCTAGAAAACCCGGCCTTCTGCGGCGCGCCATTCAATCAAACGGACGCCGCCGGGCATACGCGACAGTTCTTCCCCAACTGCACGCAGTTCTCACCGAACCCCGGCCAGCCGGGCGCGGAGGACGTGACGCTTGGCGTGGCGGATGTAGACGGGAGCTCCTTTGGCCAGGTGTCCACCGGCTGGTCCGGCGGTGTGATCGAAGGAACCATCAACAGCGGTCCGCGCTCGATGGTCGGGATCACGACGACGCGGCCGGTCGTGGTGCCGTTCGAGATCGTGCTGGGCGCCGCGGTAAAGAAGGCGAACCCCGTCACCGGCCAGGTGCTCGGTCCCGTGGACAATTTGACGCAAATGCAGGTCGAAGCATTGCTTTCGCGCAACGTCACGGACTGGCGCCAACTGAACGGGCTGTGCGCCGATGTGAATAACGACGGGATCTGCGACAACCCGTCGCCGGTCGTGATCTGCGCGCGTCGAGCCGGATCAGGTACTAAGGCCGCGCTCGACCAGACGCTCTTGAAAGATGCGAGCGAGCATACCGGCGCGTCGCCGCCCAACAGCGGCACGTTCGATCTGACGCTCGCCGATGCGCCGAAGACCTATTTCGGGATTTCCAACAACGACCTCCGCGACTGCATCCAGGGGAATCCGAATCCCACGATCCCGACGAACGATCCGTTCCCCCACCCGGGTGCGCGCCCGCCCCACCCGACCGCCATCGGCTATATGGAAGCGGAGCAGGCCGCCACGCTGAATCCTGCGGCTGGCTATATCGTGTCGGTGGACGGCGGACGGGCCCGCCGGACGGAAGCGCTCTACGCGGGTAACGAAAAGGAGAACGTCCGCTGCGGCAAGCACCAGTACTGGGTGTTCGAAGCCTTCAATACCCGCGAGAACAATCCGCCCGTCGGTAACCAGGCTGCGCTCGTGAATGCCTATCTCGCTCAGGTGGAGAGCGCGCAGGTGATCAACAACCTGCCTAACGTCGGCAATTTCTGGGTGTCGCCGCAGGAAATGCGGGTGACCAAGAACCAGGACAAAGGGCCGGTGCAGTGGAAGAGTCTTGCGGCGCAGGCCTCGATGCTGCCGTGCATCAACACGAACAACAACCTGCCGTAACGTTGCGCGCAGGCGAGACCGTCGGGGACGGGGCTCGGCCCCCGTCCCCGCGACGGGATAGGGAAGGACGCTATGATGGTACGGTGGAGCACCATGCTGGCGGCCGCGCTGGCGTCGGCCGCATGGTTCTGGAGTTACACGCCCGCGGCGGCGACCGGGCTCGATCCCTTGCGTGTGGACGGTCCCGGTCTGGTCCTGGCGATCGACGGGATCGACAGCAATCCTCACGTCAAGACGTTCAACATCGATGCGACGTTGCCGCTCGGCGGGTATGCCTTCGGCTATCTCGAGGACGCCGGGTTCGTGCCGTTCAGTCTGTCCTTGTCACCTGCCGGTTCGTGGGTCGGGACTCACGCGTTCGCGGGAGGGACGTTGATCGATTTCGCTCTCAAGCAGCATTCGACCGGGACGATTTTCAATCTCTCCAACCCGGCCGATTACGCCGATCAATTGTATTTCTTCCCGATCGACGCGTCCCTTTCCGAGAACCCGGTCGTGCCGTTCACCTATTACAACAAGCTGGTCTTGGAGTGGGATTTGGACGGGAATGGCTTTCACCCGTTTTTTGACCCCAGGTTTACGCTGACCGTGGCGGTCAATCCCCATGACGGATTCGCGCCGGTGCCGCTCCCGGCTACCGCTGTGCTCTTCGGCGGCGGACTGGCCGGACTTGGGATCGAACGGCTCAGGAGGTACGCGAAGAGCAAGGGTTAGATCCGTTCGAACAGACGAGACTCCGCGGAGAGTCTCTACGCGGGAATATTCAGTGCCGGCTCGACTTGGGTGTGGCGGAGCACCGTGTCGGGTTGTGCGCGTTAGCTCGGGATCAACCTGAGCCGACGCAACTGCTGGATTTATTTCGCATGATCCCACGCCTGGACGGCTGTGTCTGCGTCCGGGCATCGCTGTTTTTTGAAAGGAGAATCGACCATGCGCCCCACATTCACCACCCGTTGGTTCAGTGCGAGCGTGCTCGTGACCCTCTTAGGTCTCGATGCGGTCCCGGCCCAGGCCATGGTCGTCACCCAGCTCGACTTGACGGGCGGAAGCGTCGAGTTGAATGTCGGGGTGGGCTTCTTCGGCCGCACCCTGAGTCGAGTCCTTGACCAGAACGGCACCCTGCTCATGGGACGGTACCAACCGGCGCCCGATATCTTTCCACCGATGACTCGTGGTCCGTTCACGATTTCGCTGTTTACCAGCGGAGTGCAGGGCGCTCCGCCGCCTTCGGCCATGATCGACGGATCCCGGATCACCGTCGATGTGACCTCGCTGTTTTTCGGGATCTCCCGCGGTGATCATCTGAAGGCCTGGAACATCGGGGGCGTGGCCACCGGCAGTTTCGACCCCGAGACGGCCGCTTTTTGCATCGGCTGGGACCATCTGTTCGACGACCGGCCGTTCCTCCGGTCGGCGACCTTCACGCTGCAGGGCAAGGCGGTGTTGGCCGAGGTCCCGATCCCGGCCGGCCTGGTTCTCTTCACAAGCGGGCTCGCGGTCTATGCCGTTGTGCTGATGAGGCGCCGGAGAAACGGGGGCCACGGGGTGATCGGCCGATGATCCTGTACGCAGCCACCGCGCTCTTCTGTGTATCGGTCCTCACCCTCGTGGTGAGCCCGGTCATCGGCATTCCGCTGGTCTTCGTGGCGAAGCCGTTCATCGACGCCACCTTCGATCAGGCGGTGTTGCTCGATTTCAGGCTCACCGAACTGACCGCGGCGCTCGTGCCGCTGGTGATCGCCGGACATCTGCTCTTCTCCGACGAGGAGGGGAGGCTGAGCCGCATGCCGCTCAAGGGAATCTGGATGCTCTATGCAGCCGATGTGTGTTTCTTTTCCGGACTCATCGCGTACAACCAAGGGCTTCGCGAAGGCGCGGAGGTGTTGTTGCGGCATCTCAACGGGCTGGTGGGTTTCTACATGCTCCAACGATTTTTTCAGAGCGATGCCCGGGTGAAGGGACTGCTTCTCGGGCTGGCCGCGGCCGGACTCTTCCCGGTCGCCGTCGGGCTCTACCAGCTCGCGACGGGAACGGTGTGGCGCTTCGAACAGAGCGAAGGGGTGATCCGAAACATCGGCCTCTGGCACGACGCCGTGAGTCTCCGGGTCTATGCCCTGCAAACCATCTTCGCAGTCTTGGTGTACGGGGCCATGTACGCCAAGCGGACCAATGTTCCGGGCGTGCTCCTGACCTGGATTTACACCGGCTTGACGACCGCGGTGCTGCTCAAGACGTACAGCAAGTCCGGCATCTTTACCCTGGCGACCTGGACCGCCTGCTGGACGTTGCTTCGCAGACAGTATGTGGCCCTAGCGCTTGTCGCCGCAGTCGGCGGTGTGTTCGCATTCTGGTACGGCGACGGATTGATCGCTGACATCTTTCAGATTTATCAGAAAGAACTCGGCTTCCTGAGCGGCGCCGTCGAAAAGACGAGGACCTTCGCCGGCCGTTGGTACGGGTGGCAGGAGATGCTCGCCGAATGGGAGCGCTTTCACTGGGCGGCCAAGCTCTTCGGCAGCGGGAAAGTCGCCATCGGCGCGCACAACGATTACCTCCAGATCCTGTTCCATGGGGGCGCGCTGGGGCTCGTTATCTATGTCTGGTTACTTCTCGCCATCGGCGCCCGCATTCTGGGCGACCTGCGGCGCGCGACCGACCCCTTGTCAGTGGGGGCTCTGATGCTCTTTACCATGTGGCTGGTGGACGCGGTCGGCTTGGTGCCCAGCGCGTACCCCGGCTACCAATGGTTCGTTTGGGGCATGGTCGGGCTCAGTTTCGCCCGTCGCACCCAGGAGCGCCCGGCCTCGACGGATGCCAAGGCGGAAGCCGACCCTGACGCTACTGCTGCGCCGTCCCGCTACGAACCGCTCGTTCCGGTCGGCGCTCGATCCGGGCGGCGATTTCCGTTGCTCTCGCCATGATCGGCTGGCCTGTCAAGACGGTTCGGGTATTGTTCGCGCTCCTTGCCGGCTCGGTCTGCGTCGTGTGCCTGCTTCAGTCCGCGGCCGAAGCGCGCGGCCGCTTCGCGGGAAAGCGGGTGATCTTCGACGAAAGCACGGGATGGACGACTCCGGAAGGCGCGGCCCGCACCCTCGCTCGCGTCAAGGCGGCGGGGTTCAACGTCTACGCGCCGAACGTCTGGCACGGCCGGGGCACGACCTGGCCGTCGCAGTATGCGCCGTGGGACCCGCGGGTGAACGGCGTTTCGCGCGCCGGGAGCGATCCGCTCCGGCATCTTGTCGCCGCTGCCCATGCCATGGGCATCGAAGTGCATGCGTGGTTCACGGTCGTCCTCCGGCAGGCCGATCTGCATCCGGAATTGGCCCTGCCGTCAGCGGGCGGAGAGGAGGAAGGCGCGTTCGACGTCCATAATGAACGCTTCCATCGATGGATGGCCGATCTGATCGGCGAGGTCGCCGGCCGATACGATCTGGACGGTGTCAACCTCGACTACGTGCGCGCCGTCAAGCTCTGCGACACGGAGTTTTGCAAGCGGGACTATTTTGCGAAATACGGGAGAAGCCTTTCCGCCGACTCGCTGATCGTGAACGTGACGCCTCGGCTCGCGCCGACCCTGGTCGAGTACCAGAAGACGGCCGTGACCTCGCTCGTCTCCGCCATTTCCCACCGGATTCGCAGCCTCAAGCCCGGTCTTGTCATCAGCGTCGACGCCATTCCGGACGTGGCCGGACCGGAGCAGGGACAGGACGCCGTCGAGTGGGTCAATCGAGGATTGGTGGATACGCTGTTCCGCATGGACTACTACCGGACGATCGACGTGCGGTTGACGGATTCCATCCGCGCCCGGTTGCGGGAACCCGACGCCCTCACCCTGTTGATCGCCAACGTCACCGATCATACGGAACTGCGTTCGGGTCAGAGCCACGCGCCTCGGGACGGCCGATGGTTGGCCGAGACGGTCTCGATGATCCAGCGGCGCTGGCCCGACACCGGCGTCGGCGTCTATCTGTACACGATGTTGTCGGACGAGCAGGTGCGCGCGCTGCGATCGGGCCCGTTCGCGTTGCCGCGGCCCGAAGGGCTCAGCGTCCGCTGAGGAGGCAGCAGGCTCATCATGTCTACGGTCATCGTCGCGGCCGGCGCACGAGGGGAAGCCGACTCCGTCGCGGTCGAGGATGTCCGCAGGGTCGCCCGGGCGGGCGGCGTGATCCTGCTGGCTTCGGCCTTCGGAAGCGGCTTGAGCTACGCCTTCGGCATGTATCTCGCACGCCGCCTCGGTCCCTCATCCTTCGGACTGTACTCGCTGGGCCTCGCCCTGTTTCAAGCGCTGAGCCTGATCGCGGTCCTGGGCCTGGACACGGGGGTCGTGAAGTTCGTTTCAGAGCAGATACAGCTCGGGCGCAGGAGCCTGGTTGCCCGGACGATTCTTCAGGCTGTCGCCGTGACGGGCCTCGGCGGCCTTGCGGCCGGTCTGTTCGTCGTCGTCCTTGCCGGACCGCTCTCGCTCTCCCTGTATCGCGAACCTGAACTGGTTCCGGTCCTGCGGTTCTTCGGCGCCGCCCTGCCGTTCGCGGCAGTCGGCTCCGTTCTTTTTGCGGCCCTGCAAGCCCTCCACCGGTTCGGCCCCCTGGTCGCGATTCGCTACGGCTGGGAGCCGAGCGGCAAGTTTGTGCTGGCCGGTGCGTTCCTGGGGCTGGGGTGGGGGCTCTCCGGGGTCCTGAGCGCCGTGGGACTGACGCTGGCTGTCAGCGTTGCGGCAAGCGCTTTCGCCGTCGCCGGAGCGATCGAACGGTCGCAGGATCATGCGGTCCCGCACGGGGGCGAGCTTCGCAAGCTGTGGGCGTTCTGTCTGCCGTTGACCGCGGCAACCGCCTTCAACGCGCTGGCGCCGCGCGCGGATGTGTTCCTGCTGGGTTTCTGGAAAGGAGCGACCGACGTCGGCATTTACTCGGCCGCGTTCCAGACCGCTGCGATCCTGGCCCTGGTGCTCAGCGCGTTCGAGACCGTTTTCGCCCCGGTGATCGGCCGCGCCTTGGTCCGAGCAAACCGGTCCGGTCTGGCCCACACGTTTCAATCGGTCTCGCGGTTGACCTGGCTGGTGACGGTGCCGATCGCGGTGTGCGTGATGACCTTTTCCGCGGACATCCTCGCGCTGTTCGGGCCTGCTTATGTCACCGGCGCCATCCCGCTCATCGTGCTGACCGTCGGGCACGTGATCTACGGCGCTGCGGGAACCGCCAACGTGGTGCTGCTCATGGGGGGGCATTCGCGTCTGGCGCTGATCAATACCATCGCCTTGGGGATCGGCCTCATGGTGGCTGCGGCGCTGCTGGTTCCGCGGTGGGGTCTGCTCGGAGGAGCGGTGGCGGCCGGAGGAACCTTGATCCTGACTGTTGTTGTGCGAACGATTCAGGTCTGGGGCCGGTATCATATTCATCCGTTCTCCTGGGGACTGGTCAAACAGGCGGTGGCCGGAGCGGCAATGGCTGTTGCCTTAGCGGCGACCAAGCCGCTGCTCGAGCCGATCTACGATCCCGTGCTGGCCGTCGCGGCCGGGTGCCTGTACCTCGGCCTGCTGGGTCTCTTGGGATTGGATCCGCACGACAAAGCGGCCCTCCGATCGCTGCTGAAAGGGGAGGCATCGGTATGGAATTGACGGCATCGGTTGTCGATGCGTGTGAAACGAGCGAGGCCGCGGGTGTTCGGCCCGGGAGGCGCCCGCGCATCGCGGTGGTGCTGCCGAGCGATTTCGACGAGCGGCCGACCGGCGGGATGCTGACCGCGGTGAAACGTCTGCTTTCCCAGATCGAGCCATCACGTTTCGAAGTGGTCTTGTTCGGGCTGACCTGGAAGCCGGAGGAACCGGTAGGCCTCGTGTCTTCCCGCACGATCAACGGGGAAATCTATCCGTTCATTCCCCTATATCGCGTGCCGGTGGAGGATTTGGATCACCGCCGGCCGCGGCTTCCCTTGCGGGCGCGCACCTTTTGGGCCTGCCTTGTGCGCGGCCGGCGCCTGCTCGACCGGTCGTTCGACCTGGTGTACCTCCATGCTCCGGAACTGCTGCCCCTCGTCCTGCCGAAGCGGCACCTCGTCGTCTACACCGTCCACGGGGTGGAGGAAGCCGGAGCTCTGTGCTCCCGGTATCGGTTCGCGAGGACGAGGATTGTTCTCGGTCTCTATCGGCGGGTCATCGCGATGCTCATCGAACGGGCCGATCGCGTGCTGTGCATCGATGAGGAATGTTATCGACTCTATACGACCCGGTGGCCCGCGCGAGCGAAGGATTTCCGCCTCTCGCCCCTCACCGTGGATCCGGAGGTCTTCAAGCCACTGCGCTCCGCGCGCACGCCGCACCTGCGGGCCTGTCTCGGCCTGCAGGCGGATATGCGCGTCGTGCTCTACGTCGGCCGGCTGAGTCGCCTCAAGGGCGTCCACCTGATTCTGGACGCCTTCACCGCGGCAACTCGGGATCACCCGGATCTGCAGTTGGCGATCGTGGGCAACGGCGAGGAAGAAGGCGCACTCCGGGCGCAAGTCTCCGAACGGGGTGTCTCCGAGCGGGTCGTGTTCGCCGGGAAGATCCCGCATGACGAGTTGCTGCGCTGGTACAACGCCGCCGACGTGTGCGTCGCGGCGTCCGAACGTGAAAGTGTGGGCTTGACTGTTCTCGAGGCACTGGCCTGCGGGACGCCGGTGGTGGCCACCCGCGTCGGCGTCGCGCCGCTCGTCATCCGCGACGGCATCAACGGCGCGTTGGTGGAGCATCGGACTTCCCAAGCTCTAGCCAGAGGTATCGAGGTCGCGCTGCGGCTCGGACGGGGCGCCCAAGAGGCTTGTGTGGCCGCCACCCGCGAATACGGCCGGACGTCGGTACCCCTCGGAGAGGTCATGCAGGAGCTGTTGGCGTCGAGACGGACACAGACGGCTGATCGCTGCTTTGAAAAAGCCCAGCAGCAAATAGCGAACAACCCGTAGCTTCACCCCACCCTCTCCTCCCCCTTTTCAAATGGGGAGGGTCTCGGGGAGGGGGCGATTTGCATCCTACGGGGCGGCCCGAAGGCCCATGACAACTATCTTTTATAGAGACGGCGTCCGCAGTATCTCCCTGATCGACCGACGACGAGACTACACGCCATGAGGCTGATCATCCATGCGCCGTTCATGTACGCGGGCGGCGGCAAGTCGCTGTTGCTCGGTCTGCTCCGCGGGTTGCGCGATCACCGGGAGGATTTCTCCCAGGTCATGGTCGTGCGGGACCGGCGTTTCGAGGAAGACTATATCCGTGGGTCCGAAGCCACCGTGCTCGCGACGGTCGACCCTACACTCCGCAGCTGGCTCCGGGCGGAACGGCTCCTGGCCGCCACGGCGCAGGAGGATGATGTGGTCCTGTGTCTCGCGAACGTGCCGCCGCTCTTTCGGACCAAAGGCTTCGTCGTGACCTATGTCCAGAACACCTACGTCGCCGGCACCGACCCCGGCGTCCGTTTGTCCTGGCCTCGCCGTTTCCCGATCTGGTTTCAGCGGGCCTGGTTCCGATTGACCTTGGACCATAGCCACCTGTTCTTCGTGCAGACGCCCAGCATGCGGGACCGCCTGCTCGCACGCACGCCCATCCGCCGGGAACGTATTGCGCTGGGCCCGTTTTTCGACCCGCCGGCCGTTTCCGGCGATGTCCCCTCGGAGCGGCCGTCGCCCCGTTGGGATTTCGGCTACCTTTCTCTTCCCTGGCCGCACAAGAACCATCGGCGACTCCTCGAGGCCTTCGTCTTGCTGGCGGAACAGGGGCTGACTCCCACGCTGGCGCTGACCGTGCCGGAGGCCATGGATGCGCGGCTGGCCCGATACATCGAGGAGGTCAAGCGGGATTGCGGCGTTCGGGTGACGAATCTCGACGCCCTGCCCCATGAGGGGATTGCGGAATTCTACCGTTCGATCGGCGCGCTCATCTTTCCATCCTTGAGCGAATCCTTCGCGTTGCCCCTCCTGGAAGCCGGCGCCTTGAACGTGCCGATCATCGCCGCGGAACGGGATTATGTGCGGGACGTGGCGGTTCCCCGCGAAACCTTCGATCCCGAGTCGCCACGCTCCATCATGCGGGCGGTCTTGCGCTTCCTCGGCTCGCCGGACAAGCCGCCGGGCGTTCCCCGGTCGTCGGAATTTCTCGGCTGGCTCTCGCAAATCGCCCAGGCCCGGTTGCCCCGGCCGGTCCCGGGGGCGGCCGGCGCGCCGCATCGGGAGAATTGAATGTGCGGCGTGGTCGGCATCTTCGATTGGCGCGGAGAGGTGGTTCCGGACGCCGTCATCCTCGCCATGCGCGATCGCATGATCAGGCGGGGTCCGGACGACGCCGGCTTGTTCACGCATCGGGATCGCGATCTGTTCGTCGGGCTCGGTCATCGCCGGCTGTCGATCATCGACCTGTCGCCGTCTGGCCGGCAACCGATGGCGACGGCCGACGGCTCGTTGTGGATCGCATTCAACGGCGAAATCTTCAACTATCGGGAGATCCGGAACGAACTCCTGGCGACCGGGCGCTACGCGTTCCGCTCGCAGACGGACACGGAGGTGATCCTCTACGGCGTCCGGGAGTGGGGCCTCGACGGATGCCTGGCTCGCCTGCGAGGCATGTACGCGTTCGCCCTCTTCGACGCTATGGAGAGAACGCTCACATTGGTTCGAGATCCGCTCGGCGTCAAGCCGCTCTATTATTCGCGCCGGCCCGGCGGCCTGATCTTCGCGTCGGAGATCAAGGCGATCCTGGCGCATCCCGACGCGAAACCGGCCATCGACGACGAGGCCCTCTTTCACTACCTGACGTTCGCCAACGCGCCGGCGCCGCGGACCTTTTTCGACGACGTCGCCAAGCTGGAGAGCGGGACCTATCTTGTCGTCGATCGCCGTGGCCGGGTGCATCAGCGCCGGTTCTGGGATCCGGCCCGGTTCGCGCCGCACGACCCGGCGATTCCCGAACGCGATTACATGGACGAACTCCGCCGCCTGCTGCGGCAGGCGGTGGCGCGCCGGATGGTCTCCGACGTGCCGTTCGGCGCGTTCTTGAGCGGCGGGGTCGATTCCTCGCTGAATGTGGCGCTCATGGCCGAACTCCTGGACCGACCCGTCGAGACGTACTCCATCGGCATCCAGGACGACCCATCGAACGAGTTCGCCCACGCCCGATTCATCGCGCAACGGTTTGGCGCGAACCATCACGAGATCGTCATCGACGATCGGGACTTCATCGAGTTCCTACCGCGCATGGCTTATCACCAGGACGAGCCGCTGGCCGATCCGGTCTGCGTGCCGCTGTACTACCTGGCGAAGCTGGCGCGAGAGTCCGGGACCCCGGTGGTTCAGGTGGGAGAGGGCAGCGACGAACTGTTCGCCGGCTATTCGATGTACCACGCCTTCGCCCGGTGGGAACGGGCCGCCTACCGGCCGTACCAGCGTCTGCCGCGCCCGCTGCGCCGACTCGCCCACGCGATTCTCGAAGGTTTCCTGCCCGCCGAGTACGCGGATGCCCTCCGACGGGCGGCCGACGAGGAACCCCCGTTTCTCGGAAACGCCGTCGCCTTTTGGGACTGTGAAAAGCGCGGCTTGCTCAAGCCTGAGCGGCTGATGCCTCGCTCCTCCGGACGGCTCATCGGCGACCTGGCGTCGCCGTTCAAGGACCGGGAACTGCTGGATCGCATCCTCGCGCTCGAATTGCGGAACCGACTTCCGGAACTGCTCTTGATGCGCGTGGATAAGATGAGCATGGCCTGCTCCGTCGAGGCGCGCGTGCCGTTTCTGGATGAGGACGTCGTGGAGTTCGCGCTGCGGATCCCCGCTGCCCTCAAGTTCCGCGACGGAGAGGGGAAGTATCTCCTGAAGCAGGCGGCCCGCGGCCTCATCCCGGACGAGGTGATTTTCCGGAGCAAACAGGGATTTTGCGGCTCCGCCACGACCATGTTGAGCGACGCGGTGACGCGGTTCGCGCGCGAACGGATTCTCGGCAGCCCGCTGGTCGCCGAGCGGTTCAACCGTCCGTTCATCGAACGGCTCTTTGACCGCCACCGGCGGCGCAAGCGCTTCAACAGCTTCAAGATCTGGAATCTCCTCAATCTCGTCCTGTGGCACGCCTGCTGGTTCGAAGAGACGCCCCGCGACTCCGCCACCCGAGAACCCGGCGCATCCTTTTAACACATCCTTAATCAAGGCTTAACGCCTGCGTTTCGTCAGGTGTTCAGAGTACCCGCCTAGCAAGCGAGCAGCCGGCACCGAACGGCACTGAGCTCACCGCTGTGAGTCCCGGCTCTCCTTGCCTGCGTGACGAAGCGTCCCGGTTATGAAACAAGTCGTCCAGAATTACCGCACCGGCGCGTTGAAGGTCGACGATGTCCCTACGCCTCCGTTGCACCATGGAGGGCTGCTGGTCGCCAATCGGGTGTCGTTGATCAGCCCCGGAACCGAGAAGTCCACCGTCGCCGTCGCGCACAGGAGCCTGGTGGGCAAAGCGATGGAGCGACCGGACATGGTGCGCAAAGTGCTCCATCACATCCACAGAGACGGCCTGGTCCCGACCGTGAAGCGCGTGTTCGAACGACTCGATACCCCCGCCGCCCTGGGCTATAGCTGCGCGGGCACGGCGCTGCGGATCGGCAAGGCGGTCGATCGCTTCTCCGCCGGAGACCGGGTGGCTTGCGCTGGCCAGCAGTACGCGTCTCACGCCGAAGTGGTGTACGTGCCGAAGAACCTGTGCGTCAGAATTCCCGACGGCGTCGATTTTGAAGAGGCCGCGTTCGTCACGCTCGGCGCCATCGCGTTACAGGGAGTCCGCCAGGCCGACCCGCGCTTGGGCGAGCGCGTCGCAGTCATCGGTCTGGGCCTGTTGGGTCAATTGACGGTTCAGTTGTTGAAAGCGGCGGGCTGTTCCGTGCTCGGATCGGATTTGGACCAGGACAGGCTCGCGCTGGCGCAGGAGTTCGGCGCAGACGCCGTCGTTCGCCCGCCGGACCTCATCGAAGCGGCGCTGGCGTTCTCCGAGGGACGCGGCGTCGATGCCGTCATCATCACTGCCGGCACCAAGGAGAACGGACCCGTCCAGGTCGCCGGGGAAATCGCCCGGCAGAAAGGACGGGTCGTCGTGGTGGGCGCGGTCGGCATGACGCTCCCGCGGGAGCCCTATTACAGGAAAGAACTCGAATTCCGGCTGTCGATGTCCTACGGACCCGGCCGTTACGACAAGGAGTTCGAGGAAAAAGGGCGCGACTATCCGTTCGGGTATGTGCGTTGGACGGAGACCCGCAACATGGAAGCGTTCCTCGACCTGATCCGGCAACGCAAGGTCGATGTCAAGCGTCTGGTGACCCATCGATTTCCGATCGAGCAGGCCGAAGAAGCCTACCGGCTCCTGATGGACAACACGGTGCCCTGCCTGGGGCTGGTGATCACGTATCCGTCGAATCACGAGCGACCAGAAACGCCGGTGATCGCCGTGTCGCCGGTTCAACCGGCGGCCTCCGTGGTTCTGGGGTTGATCGGAGCCGGGCAGCACGTGAAGGACGCGCTGCTCCCGGCGCTGGCGGGAGCGCGGGACGTGTCGATCCGGGCCGTGTGCACCGCTTCCGGCGTCACCGCCAAGGCCTTGGCCGATCGGATCCGCGCCGCGTACTGCACCGGCGATCCGCAGGCCGTCCTGGCGGACGACGCCGTCAACGCCGTTCTGATCGGAACCCGGCATGACACGCACGCGGACCTGGTCGTCCGGGCGTTGGAGGCCGGCAAGCACGTGTTCGTGGAAAAACCGCTCTGCCTGACGCAGGAGGAACTGGACCGTATCGCGGCGGTGTATCGGGAACGGGCCGACCAAGGGCTGCAGCTCATGGTGGGGCTCAACCGTCGATTCTCCCGGCATGCCGCTGAGGCGCGCGCGTTGTTCCGCCGGCGCGTCGATCCGCTGGTCATGGTGTACCGGGTGAATGCGGGGGCCATCCCGCCTACGCACTGGATTCAGGACCCTGATGTGGGAGGCGGTCGCGTGCTCGGGGAAATCTGCCATTTCGTGGACTACCTTCAGGCGCTGTGCGGCGCGCTTCCGGTTTCGGTGCACGCTAGAAGGATCGGCCGGCACAGCTCCGGGATCACCGACGACCAGTGCGTCATCAGCCTGGCGTTCGCCGATGGCTCCATCGGGACGATCGTTTATACAGCAGGGGGAGATACCGTGCTGCCCAAGGAACGGGTCGAAGTGTTCGGCAACGGACGGGCCCTGACGATGGACGATTTCGTGCGGACCGATCTCTATGCGCAAGGCCGCAAGCGGACGTTCAAGTCCGGAGAGCGCGACAAAGGCTTCGGGGAGGAAATGGCGCAATTCGTCGAGGCGATCACGCGCGGGAAGCCGCCGTTGATTCCCTTCGAGCAGGTGTGGGCCGTCACCCGCGCCTGCCTGTTGGCCGCGCAAAGCCTGCGAACGGGAGCCGTGTATGACGTCTGACGCCGCCGGAACGATGCCGTTTCATTCCTTCCGTGTCTCCCGGACACTGGCCTGGTACGCCAGGCGCGCGAGCGTGATGAGTCCCGCCGAACTGATTAGTCGGGCGGGCGAGCAGTGCGCGCTGAAGGCCTGGCAGGTCGGCCATCGCTTCGGGTGGCTGACGGCGGACGCTCCGGTCCGCGATGCCGGCCGCCTGGCGTTTTGCGTTGCCTCGACACCGCAATTGCCGGAGTTGCCCTGGGCGCTCGACGCCCTCGCGGACTCGGCGGAGGGGTTGGTGGAGGGGCGTTTCCGCGCGCTCGGCCATGAGTGGGCATGGAGTGAGGATCCGGACATCTGGCGCCGGGCGCCGGACACCGGCAGGCTCTGGCCGAATACGTTCTTCGCGAGCATTCCGTATCGCGAAGGCAATCCGTACGGGGACGTGCGCGTTGCATGGGAGCCCGCGCGGCTTCAGCATCTGATTGCGCTGGCGTTGATCTCACGAACGGCTGAAGCGAGCCTGCGCCGCCGCGCCGTTCAGTCGCTGGAAGCCCGGCTCCGGTCATGGCGCAAGGCCAACCCGTTTCTCACCGGCATTCATTACATTTCGGCGATGGAATGCGCGCTCCGTCTCTTGGCCGTGTGTCACGCGATCGACATCGCCCGGCCCTGGTTGAGCGATCCCGAGGGAACGTGGCCCGTTGTGACAGGTCTGATCCGCGGGCACGCCGAATTCATCCGACGCCGGCTGTCCATCGGTTCGTCTCTCGGGAACCATACCGTCGCGGAGGCGGCCGGGCTCGTGTACGCCGGTATCCTGTTTCCGGAGCTGCAAGGCGATGGAGGCTGGTCGGCCGCCGGACTCCGGTTGCTGGAGCACGAAGCTTCCCACCAGATCCTCGACGACGGCGGCGGCGCGGAGCAGGGATTCCGGTATCAGCGGGTGGTCTCGGACCTGTACCGACTCGTCGTGGCCCTGCTCAGACAGAGAAACCGGCCCGTGCCTGCGGCGCTGGAGCGGGCCGTGGCGCGCAGTCAGGCGTTCGACGCCGCGTTCGGTTGGCCGGCTGAACGTTGGCCGGCGATCGGCGACGGCGACGACGGCTACGCGCTGTCCCCGTTTCTGCGGTTTCCCCGTGGAGAGCCGGCGCCGGTACCCGCGACGTCCACGTTCAGGTCCTCGGGCTATACAGTCGTCACGCGGGCGGACGGCGCCCGCTCGCGCCTGATCTTCGACCACGGGCCGCTCGGGATGGCCCCCTGCTACGCGCACGGCCACGCCGACGCGCTCTCGGTCCTGTTGGACATCGACGACCTGGAAGTCCTGATCGATCCGGGAACTTACACATACACCGGCGAGCCTTCGTGGAGGAGGTACTTCCGCGGAACCAGCGCTCACAACACCGTGACGGTGGACGGACTGGATCAAGCCGTCCAGGAAGCCGCCTTCTTGTGGACGCAGCCGTTTTATACCCGGCTCGCGCATCGGGACACAAATCCGGACGGAAGCGTCGCGCTCGTGGCGAGCCATGACGGCTATCTGAAACGGCTCGGCGTCCTGCACTGGCGGGCGCTGCTGTACCAACCGCCGAGCCGCTGGGTGATTCTGGATCGGCTGACGGGGCGCGGCGTCCATCGGCTCGATGCGAACTGGCATCTGGGGGCCGATCCCTTTGTGGAGGCCGGCTCGTCCGTGCTCCGGTCCGGGGCGACGGCCGTCCGAATCGACGTCACGGGTGGAGCGGTGTCATGGCACCGCGGAGAAACCGATCCGCCGTCCGGCTGGAGGTCTCCGGCGTACGGGGTCAAGGTGCCCATCGCGACGGTGCGCTGCCGTTACGAAGGGCCGTTGCCCCATGAGTTCGTCACGGTGGTCCGGGCGGATCACGACGGAAGTCGGCGATGGGTGCCGGGGGCCGCGCTCGCGCGACTTCGGCGGTTGATCGATGAAGCCGGCGCGTACTGAAATCCTGGGCGTCCCCGTGGACTGCGTCACGATGGACCAAGCGGTCGCGGTCGTCGGCGCCATGCTCGCGGGCGACAAACCGTGCAGCATCATGGCGGTCAATCCGGAAAAGGTGGTCAGGGCGACCGGAGATCCTCTGCTGCTCGATCGGCTTCGCCGCGCCGATCTGCTCATTCCCGACGGCATCGGCATTGTGCTCGCCGCCCGGCTGTTGGGCTTGGGATCGTTCGAGCGGGTTCCCGGGTCGGAGTTGATGCCCAGACTCTGCGCGCGGGCTGCCGCCGCCGGGCGGACGGTCTTCTTGTTCGGCGGCGCGCCGGACGTGAACCGGCAGACCGCGACCGTCCTGCAGCGGCGGTTCCCGGGAATCCGAATCGTCGGCGCCAGCCATGGATACCTCCAGGAGGAAGACATGCCCGGATTGATCGCCGCCATCAACGCGTCGCGCGCCGACCTGTTGTTCGTCGCGCTCGGGAGCCCGAAGCAGGAAGCCTGGATCGACCGGTATCTCCCCGCGTTGAACGTCAAGGTGTGCCAGGGGGTGGGCGGCACGTTCGACGTGATCGCCGGCCGGGTCAAGCGCGCGCCGGCGTCGGTCAGGCGCCTTCATCTCGAATGGCTCTACCGGTTGGTCGCCCAACCGACTCGAATCGGCCGGCAGGCCGCGCTGCCGTTGTTCGCCTGGCACGTGCTGAAAAGGAAGGTGACCGGATGAATCCGCGCCCGGCCGTCGCGCACGGCAAACCGTCGATTGCCGGACTGATCGAAGCCGACCGGAATGCCGGAACCCGGACACGCGACCGCCTCCTCTGGGCGGCCGCGCTGGCTCCGATTCCGTTGATCGGCTTCATCTACTTCGACAGCCTCGCGTACATGGTCCATATCTGGGTCACGGACGAGAATTACGGGCACGGGTTCTTCGTTCCGTTGATCTCCCTGTACTTCGTGTGGGAACGGCGACACGCGATCAGGACACCGGGACTCCAAGGGTCGTGGTGGGGCCCGGCGCTGCTGGCGGCCGGACTCGGCCTCTATGTCGTCGGCGAGCTGGCCACCCTCTACGTGCTCCTCCACCTGTCGTTCTGGATGGTCGTCGTGGCGTTCACGGTCGGCGCCGTCGGCGTCCGCGGCGCGAAGGAGATGGCCTTTCCCCTGGCGTATCTGCTCACCATGATTCCGCTCCCGGATTTTCTGTACCAGGCCCTGTCCGGGCGTTTGCAGTTGCTGTCTTCGGCGCTGGGCGTCGGCTGCCTTCAGGTCGTCGGCGTCACGGCCTTCCGGGAGGGCAACGTGATCGACCTCGGGCCGATCCAGTTGCAGGTGGTCGAGGCCTGCAGCGGTCTGCGGTACCTGTTTCCGCTCGTGTCGCTGGCGTTGCTCTGCGCATACCTGTTCCGCGACCGCATGTGGAAACGGATCACGCTCCTGGCCTCGAGTATTCCGATCTCCATCCTGCTGAACGGGTTCCGGATCGGCGTCATCGGCGTCTTGGTCGATCTGTACGGGCCTGGCGCCGCGGAGGGGTTTCTCCATCTGTTCGAGGGGTGGGTCTTTTTCATGGCCAGTCTGCTGGCGCTGTTGGGCGAGATGCGGCTGCTTTCCCGCATCCATCCGGCCGGAGCGACCGCTCCCGCGCGGCACGAATCTCCCGCCCGGCCGGATCTTTCGAATCGCATCCCGTCGCGGAGCGCGTGGCCGCGGGCGTACGCCGTCTGTCTCGCTTTGCTCGCCCTGGTCGCGGTCGGCGCGCCTCGCCTCGTGTCTCGGGAGGAAGCGACGCCTCCGCGGCAATCGTTCCTCGAATTTCCGTTGCGGGTCGGCGACTGGGCAGGCCTCTCCTATCCCCTGGAGCGACAGTACGTCGACGTGCTCCGCTTCGACGACTACATCCTGGCCGACTACGCGGCGCCGGACAGGGGTTCCGTCAACTTCTACGTCGCCTACTACCGCTCTCAACGCAAAGGACAGTCGGCGCATTCGCCCAAAACCTGCATTCCGGGGGGCGGATGGGAGATTTCGTCGTTCCGCGACGTTGAAGTGATTCCTCCGTCGGCCGCGGAGCCCGGTCTCACGGTCAATCGGGCGCTCATCCAAAAGGGCGACGACAAACAGCTTGTGTTGTACTGGTTCAAGCAGCGGAACCGCGTGCTGACGAACGAATATGCGGTGAAAGCGTATCTGCTGTGGGACGCCCTGACGCAGCGGCGGACGGACGGGGCGCTGGTTCGCTTGAGCGCGCCGGTCCGCGCCGGCGAGAACGAGGCCGGCGTGGAAAGCCGGCTCGCCGCGTTCGCCGCGCTCGTCCATCCCTTGTTGAAGACGTACGTCCCTGACTGAGGATCACGCCATGTCGGGCGCGCTGTTTTTCAGCTTCGTCGGATCGTTGATCATCTGTATGGCGTTGATCCCGCCGCTGGTCGCCACGGCGAGCCGGTTCCATTTCATCGACCTGCCGGGGGACCGCAAAGTTCACGCGGGTCCCGTCGCGAAAATCGGGGGCATCGCCTTGGCCGCCGGGACGTTCACGGCGATCCTTCTGTGGGTCCCCAAAGACGACGTGGTCGTGTCCGGCCTCCTGGGCGGCGC
The DNA here is from genome assembly GCA_040755395.1 of Nitrospirota bacterium. NCBI lineage: Bacteria > Pseudomonadati > Nitrospirota > Nitrospirota bacterium. The sequence goes on along the minus strand of JBFMAX010000009.1, from coordinate 128,939 downwards.
GATCATTCTTCTGTTCGGGGCCTGGGACGACCGCGCCGGTCTCAGCTATCGGATGAAGTTTTTCGGGCAACTGCTGGCCGCCGGCGCCGTCATCCTTGTCGGCGGCGTCCGCCTGACCAGCCTGCCGTTGTGGCCCGATCTTGTCCTGCCCGGCTGGGTCTCCGTGCCGCTGACTTTGCTCGTTCTGGTGGGCGTGACCAACGCGATCAACCTGGCCGACGGCCTGGACGGGCTGGCGGGAGGCCTCTCGCTGCTCAGCTTCGCCGGCATGGCGTACCTGGCGTATCTCTCGGACGATATCGTGGTGACGGCGATGATGGCGTCGGTACTCGGAGGACTGTTGGGGTTCCTCCGGTTCAACACCTACCCCGCGCGGATCTTCATGGGAGACGCGGGCAGCCAGTTTCTCGGGTTTTATCTCGCCGTGTCGTCCATCGTGTTGACGGACCCGGCGCGCGGGCCGTACAGTCCGGCCCTGGCGCCGCTCATCCTGGGGTTGCCGCTCCTGGACACGGTCGCCGTCATGATCCAGCGGATCCGCGAAGGCCGTTCGCCCTTCGTGGCCGATCGGAACCACATTCACCACAAGCTCCTGGCCGTCGGCCTGTCCCAGCGCGAGGCGGTGATCCTCATTTATTCGCTTCAGGCCGGCATGGTCAGCCTCGCCTACCTGTTGCGTTGGCAATCCGACGGCGCGGTGTTGGCGCTCTACGGCGTCCTAGCCGCCGGCATTCTGGCTCTGTTCTTCAACGCCGGCCGCGGCGCGTTGCGGCTCACCCGGAAACCCGACGCGGAGCGTCCGCCGTGGCCCTGTCTCCGGCGTCCGGGGGACCGGTTGTGGCCGGCCGACGCGGCCCTCCGCGTGTTGAGTGTCGCGGTGCCGCTCCTGCTCGCGTTCAGCGTGCTCCTGGTCCGCCGCGTTCCCGACGACATGGCCTACGGCGCGACGGCGCTGTTCATCGCGATCCTCGCGGGTCTCACCGTCGTCCCGCGCGCCGCGCCGCTGTTGGTGCGGAGCGGCCTGTATGTGGGCAGCGCGTTCGTCATGTACTTGGGCGAACAGGCCTCGCTCGACGTTGAATGGAATCTGCGGGTTCCGCTCAACCTGTTGTTCATGGTGTTGGCGCTGCTGGTGATGCTGGCGATCCGCTTCAGCGCCGGGCGCCCGTTCGAGACGACACCGCTCGATTACCTCATGGTGTTGTTGGCTTTGATCATTCCCGTCCTGCCGGAAATGCGGGTCGGCGACATCAATCTCAGCGTGTTGACCGCAAAGCTGATCGTGCTGTTTTTCTCGTTCGAGTTGTTGCTCCACAACGGCGCGGTCCGCATCGCGCGGCTCGGCCTCGTGTCCCTGTGGATGCTGTTCTGGGTGGGCCTGCGCGCGTGGTGGTGACCGCAGCGACAGCAACGGCGGGCGCGAGACGCGGGCGAACGGGTCGCGAAGGTTAGAAAGAAAGAGGTGTTCTCTCCAGCCGCCAAGAGTTATCAGATGGCGGCTGGCTCAGCAAGCTCGGTTAGGAGGCGGGCATGACTTCCAGAACGGTTCACATCGCCGTTGCGCTGCTCCTGATCGTCGCCGCCGGCTGCGGCGGACCGGAGGAGCGCAAAGCGAACTATCGGTCGAAAGCGCAGGCTTATATCCAGCAGGGGAATTTCCCCAAGGCGCGGGTCGCCCTGCGGAACGTGCTGAAGATCGATCCGAAGGATCCCGAGGCCTACTTCCTGTTCGCTCAGGTCGAAGAAAAGGAAAAAAACTGGCGTAACGCGTTCGCCAATTATCAGCGTGTCGTCGAACTGGTGCCCAACCACGACCGCGCGTTGATCAAGTTGGGCAAGTTTTATCTGGAAGCCCGCATGACCGACAAAGTCGTGGAGTCGGCGGAGAGAGTCCTGGCCGCCGATCCGCGGCACGCGCAGGCCCGGGCGCTCAAGATCGCGGTCTTGGCCGTCGGCGGGCGATTGCAGGAGGCGACGGTCCAGGCCGAGGCGCTGCTTGCGGAGTACCCGTCCGAAAAGGACGTGGTCTTGCTGCTCGCCAGTCTGTATGCGGCACAGCAGCGCGCCGTCGACGCCGAACCGGCGCTGCGCCGGGCGATCGACGCGCACCCCGGCGACCTCGATCTGCTGAACAGCCTGGCTTCGACCTACGTCCGCATGGGAGACGCAGCCCGCGCGGAGCAGATTCTGACGCGCATCGTGGAGGCCGAGCCCAAGGTGTTCGACCATCGCGTCAAATTAGCCGGCTTCTACGATCAACGCGGAGACTACGACAAAGCCGAAGCCGCGTTGCGGGACGCGGTGCGGGCCGACCCGGACAGCGAGCCGCGCCGGCTCGCGCTGGCGGACTTTCTCGCCACCCGTCGAGGCGCGCCGCACGCCGAGGCGGCGCTCCTCGAGGCCAAAGAGAGCCTCCCGCATTCGACGGCCATACGGTTCGCCCTGGGCCGGTTGTACGAAGCGACGCAAGAGCGGGACAAAGCCAGGCGCCTCTACGAAGAAGTTCGCGACGATCGACGAAGAAGCCCCGCGTCCTTGGACGCCAGAGTCAGGTTGGCCGCCATGGACTGGGAAGAGGGCAGGCAGCAAGGAGCCGAGCGGGAGTTACAGGAAGTCCTGAAGGAGAACCCGCGCGCCTCCGACGCCTTGCTCCTCCAGGGTAAGATCGCGCTCCGTCGCGGGGACGGCAAAGGGGCCACTCAGGCTTTGCGCACGGTCCTGAAAGACCAGCCGGACCATGCGGAAGCCTTTACGCTGCTCGGGCGGGCGCATCTGGCGCTCGGCGAAACCGACCTGGCCCGCGAGAACCTGCAGAAAGCGGTCGCGCTGAACCCGCGCCTGCTCGACGCGCAGCTTCCGTTGGCGCATCTCGACATCGCCGGCGGCAGAACGAAAGACGCTCGATCGAGATTGGAAGGCCTGCTCAAGCTGGATTCCGACAACCTGGCGATCCTCGGCATGCTGCTCAATCTGCAGGCGGCGGAGCGGGACTGGGGCGCGACCGCGGAAACGATCGCAAAACTCCGCCGGGCAGGAGCCGGAGAGGTCGCCGCCGACCTTGCCGAGGGCAATCTGTTGCTCGCCAGACAAGAGTGGGACAAGGCGATGGCTGCCTTCGAGCGGGCGGCCGCCGCGGTCCCCGCCGCGCCGGAACCGCTCTTTGCGCTCGTGCGATTGGAACACGGTCTCGGCAGGCAGGCCCAAGCCCAGGCTCGGCTTGAACGCCTCCTGGCCCGGGATCCACAGCACGCCTACGCCCTGGGCCTGCTCGGAGAACTCCTGCTCATCAGGGGGGACCAGGCGGGGGCGGAGGCCAAATTCCGCGAGGCCGCGCGGATTAAGCCGGACTGGGCCATGCCGTGGATGAACTTGGCCACCTTGAAATTGGCGCAGAAGCGGCTCGCGGAGGCCGCCGAGCTTCTGACCGAAGGCGTCCGACTCAACCCCGGTAACGGAGAGCTTCGCCTGTTGCTGGCGTCCGCGCTCGGCGAGGCCGGGCACATCGATCGGGCGATCGAGGAGTACGACGCGATTCTCCGGATGAACCCGCGCGCGCTCGTGGCGGCCAACAATCTCGCCGCGCTGCTGGCCGATCATAAGGGCGATCCGAAAAGCTTGGAACGGGCCCTCGCCTTGAGCCGCGAGTTCGAAACGCAGGCCCCGCACCCCTTCTTCCTCGATACGTTGGGGTGGGTCCACCTGAAGCTGGGTCATCGCGACGAAGCGGTGCGCGTGATTCGGCTCGCCCTTTCCAAAGCGCCGGACCATCCGGTCCTGAATTACCATTTGGGCGTGGCCTATTATCAAGCCGGCCTGGCCGCGGAGGCCAAGACCCATCTCCGGAAGGCCGTCGCCTCGGGCAAAGCCTTTCCCGGCGTCGCGGAAGCGCGAGCCATCTTGGCGCAATTGCAGGGGTAGTCATGCGGAAGTCGTCGCACAAAACCGATCATCGTCCGGGACGGACCTCTGCAGGCTTCTGGCTCCCGGTGGTGCTCGTCTGCGTGCTCGCCGATGTCGCGGCGGCGGGCGGCAACGGCGTGGGTCCGCCGCCTGCCGTAGGGCCCGACTATCTGTTGGGACCGGAAGACGTCGTCATGATTTCCGTGTGGAAGGATGAACACCTGACCCGCGAGACCGTGGTTCGTCCGGACGGCATGGTGTCGTTTCCACTGGTCGGCGACGTGCCCGCGGCGGGCAGAACGGTCGAAGACTTGCGGACCGATCTGGCCAAACGGCTCTCGAAGTTCATTCCCAATCCGCACGTCTCGGTCGCGGTGACCAAACTGCTGAGCTACAAGATCTACGTGTTGGGCCGGGTCAACAAGCCGGGCGAATTTCTCGTCGGGCATTACACCGATGTCCTGCAGGCCCTCAGTCTGGCGGGCGGCTTGACGCCGTTCGCCGCCGAGAACGACATCACGATTGTGCGCCGCCAAAACGGGGAGCAGCGGGTCTTCCGGTTCCGCTACGGCGACGCCAGAAAAGGGAAGAATTTGGAGCAGAACATCCTCCTTGAGCGCGGCGACGTAGTCATGGTGCCCTGAACGCACAGAGGCACCGCGTGTTCGTTTCCATCGCCCACGGACCCCGTCGTGCGCCGCGCCTGTGGCCGGCCGTCCTGACGGGCATCGCCCTCTTGGCGTGGGCCGTCGCGGTCAGGGCCGCGGAATGGTCGGCCGAGCCGTCGGTAAGCGTGAGAGGCGATTACAACAGCAATCTGACGTTGACGTTTTTTCCGCACGACGAGGTGTGGGGGTATTGGGTGTCGCCCGCGGTCACGTTCGCCGGCTCGACGGAGACTCTCCGCGTGAGCGCCAAGGCGGCGGCGGATTTCGTCCGCTATACCGGCGGCGAGGACGTCTCGTTCACGAACCTGTATTTCCCTCTCTCGGCGCGTTATCGCCGGGAGCAGGATACCTGGAGCCTGGAGGGCGGGTTTACGCGGGACAACACCCTGTTGGGCGAATTGCAGCAAACCGGCGTCCGCGTGAGCTTCACCCAGCGGAATCTGTGGACGGTCAATCCGGCTTGGACGAGGGCGCTGACGGAAAAGCTGTCGGTGCAGGGCGGCTATCAGTTCGCGGACGCGTCCTACGACAACGGCTTCCGGCTGGGTCTGATCGATTATCAAGTCCACGGGGGAAACGGGGCAGTGTTGTACGACATGACCGAACGCGATCAAGTCCAATTCACCGGCCACTACGTGACCTTCTCCGCGCCCGACGCCCGGCTCAGATCGGTGTATTACGGCGCGACCGCAGGCATGACGCACTCCTTTTCGGAAACCACGAGCGGGACGCTGTCGGGCGGTCCCCGGCAGGTCTCGACCAGCCAGTTCGGCTTGAAGGATTCCGAACTGGTCTGGCTGTTCGCCGCGAACCTGCGCGCACAGGGGGAGCGCTCGTCGCTGCAGCTCGATGTCGGCCGCGACATCAACCCGAGCGGCCTGGGGCTGTTGATTCAGACGGACAGGGCCGCCGTCACGGTCTCGAGCGACGTGACGGAAACCGTGACGGCGTCGATCACCGGGCAGGTTCTGCTCGCGTCCGGTATCGCCACGCAAGGCTTGGCGTTCAGTTTTCCGGATCAACGCTACGTCAGCGCGACTCCCAAGATCGCCTGGCGCATGACGGACTGGTGGACGTTGACGATGTCCTACACATACGCGCAATTGGACATCGACCATCCGTCCAGGACCGCCGGCGCCAATTCGACCTTCGTGATGTTGACCTACACCATGCCGAAGCTGGCCGTCTCGCGTTGAACGGCCCTCGGTGAACGGGAGGCGGGAGAATCACGCCGTGGAACGACAGCCGCGAGATCCGAGGGAGTTTCTGGACATGGCGCGCCGGCGCCGGGCGCCCATCCTGCTCACCGCCGCCGCGATCTTCGGGATCGCGACGGCGACGGCGTTTCTGCTGCCGGCCGTGTATCGCTCGACCGCCACGATTCTGATCGAAGAGCAGGAGATTCCGCCGGACCTGGTCCGGTCCGCGATCACCAGTTATGCGGACCAGCGCATCGAAACCATCAAGCAACAGGTCATGAGCCGCTCGACCCTCTGGCGGATCATCGAACAGTACGGATTGTACGAGGGGCTTCGGAAACGACATCCCACCGAGGAGGTCCTCGATCGGTTCGTCAAAGACATCAGGATCGACGTGATCAACGCCAAAGTCATCGACAAACGCTCGCAAACCCCCACGCAGGCGACGATCGCCTTTACGCTGGCCTATGACGGAGAGACGCCGGAACTGGCGCAAAAAGTCGCCAATGAGCTGACGAGCCTGTTTCTCGGGGAAAATCTCAAGACCCGAGCGCGGCACGCGCAGGAGACCACCGCCTTCCTCCGACAGGAAGCGGAAAACCTCTCCCGTCACATCGAAGAGGTGGAAAGCCGGATCGCCGAGCTGAAACAGAAAGCGGACGGCGCGCTTCCCGAGCTGATCCAACTGAATATGCAGTTGATGAGCCAGGCCGACCGCGAATTGGTGGACGTGGATCGGGAGATCCGGAGCCTCGAGGAACGGAAAACCTATCTGGAAGGGGAGTTGGCCACGATCAAGCCCAACACGCCCATCATCTCCGCCGCCGGGGAGCGCATTCTCGACGCCGGCGAGCGGCTCAAGGCCTTGCGTGCGCAGATCGCGAGCAGCGCCGCGTATCTGTCTCCGGAACATCCGGACATCATCAGGATGCGGCAGGAGATCGAGGCCTTGGAGAAAGAGACCGGCTCGCCGGCCGGGATCGAGGAAGTGACGAAATGGCTGGAAGGAGAACGGGCCAGGCTGGCCGGCCTCCGCGAACGGTACGGGGACGACCATCCCGATGTGGTGCGGGCCCGAAGCGTCGTCGCCTCCTTGGAACAGGAGTTGCGGCGGGCCGGCGAGCACCCGGCGCCCGCGCCGCCCGTCAAGCCGGAAAATCCGGCCTACATCAACCTGCAGGCGCAACTGTCTTCGACGACGGCCTCGCTCAAGGCTCTCAAGAACACGCGGGCGGAATTGAAACGGCGCAGGGACGCTTACGCCGCGCGTCTGGAAAACACCCCGCAGATCGAGCCCGCCTATCTCGACCTCATGAGGGATCGCGACGGCTCGGCGCACAAGTATCAGGAAATCCGGTCCAGGCTCATGGAAGCGCAGGTGTCGGAGGGCCTGGAGATCCAGCGCAAAGGGGAGCGCTTTTCCCTGATCGATCCGCCCGACTTGCCTGAGAGACCGGAACGCCCGAACCGGCCGATGTTGCTCTTCCTCGGGTTGGTGCTGGCGGCGGTCGGCGGAGCCGCAGCCGGTTCCGCCGCCGAACGGCTCGACCGCTCGATCCGCACTCCCGCGCAGCTCAACCGGCTCGTCAAGGCGTTTCCGCTCGCCGTCATCCCCTACCTGCCCACCGACGAGGAGCTGGCGCGCGTCGCGAAGCGGAGAAGCGCCCTCCGGTGGGCGGGGATGGGTGTGGTCGTCGCGCTGGCGCTGTTGGGACATTTCTTGTGGCTCCCCTTGGACGTGGTCTGGTTCACGGCGCTCAGGAAGCTGGGGCTTTAACTGATCTTGGCCGGGAGGAACTGATTGATGGAAGGCCTGCAGCGAGCGCTCGAGCGGTTCAAACAGCAGCAGCGGCGCCCTCGCCCGCCGGACGGGGGCGGGCGGATCCGCGACACGAAACCTGTTCCGCCGTCCATCGTCTATACCTGCACCAGGACGGTCGACATCCCGCGGGAAACGCTTCGCGAGCGTCGCGTCCTGGCCGGGTTCGACCGCGGTCCGTTCGTGGACGGCTACAAGGTGCTTCGCACGCAGGTCCTCCACCGGTTGCGGGAGAACGGATGGAACACGGTGGGGGTGACCAGTCCCGGTTCCGGGGAGGGCAAGACGCTGACGTCCGTCAATCTGGCGATTTCCATGGCGATGGAGGCGACACAGACCGTGCTCCTGGTGGACGCCGATCTGCGGCGGCCGCGCGTCCACGAGCTGTTCGGCCTCGACGACTGCGCCGGATTGGCCGACTATCTGCTCGACGACGTGCCGGTCGAAGATCTGCTGATTCATCCGGGGATCGGCCGGTTCGTGCTGCTGCCCGGAGGGCGACCGCTTCCGCACTCCGCCGAAGCGCTCGCTTCGCCCAAAATGGCGGCGTTGGTCGAAGAACTCAAACACCGGTATCCGTCGCGGATCATCGTGTTCGATCTCCCGCCGTTGCTGCGAAGGGCCGACGTGTTGGCGTTTTCACCCTACACCGACGCCTTGCTGCTCGTCGTCGAAGAGGGCCGCACCACGGCGGAAGACGTCGAACACGCCTTGCTGCTGGTCGGCGGCGCCGCGCCGATCTTGGGCACGGTGCTGAACAAGGAAGGCCGGCGGGACCGGAGCCTTCACCGGCTCGCCGCGCTGCTCTCGGAAGACGACGAAGCCCGCCCGGCGGACAAAGGATAATCATGTACGAATCCTTCTACGGGTTTCGCGCCAAGCCGTTTTCTCTATCGCCCGATCCCGAATTCTTGTACTTGGGAGACGGTCACCGGATGGCGCTGAACCTGTTGGAGTATGGCCTGCTCAACCAGGCCGGGTTCGTGATCATCACCGGCGGACCGGGGACCGGCAAGACGACGTTGCTCCACTCCCTGCTGGACCAATATTCGGATATCTTCGCCATCGGCATGTTGACCAACGTTCAGGACACGCTCGGCAGTTTGTTGCCCTGGATCGTGGCGGCGTTCGGTCTCAGCCACGCCGAAAACAGCTCCGTCGGGTTGTTCTCCGAGTTCTCGGCCTTCCTGGCGCGTGAGCACGCCCGCCGGCGGCGGGTCTTATTGGTCGTGGACGAAGCGCAGAATCTCACGCCGACGATGGTCGAGGAGCTGCGCCTGCTCTCGAACGTGAACGACGGCCGGGGGCGATGCTTGCAGGTCATCCTGTCCGGCCAACCGCCGCTCCGCGCTCTGCTGCAACGGGCCGACATGACGCAATTCGCGCAGCGCGTCGCGGTCGACTGCCACCTGGATCCGCTGTCCGAGGACGAAACGCCCGGTTGTATCCGCCACCGGCTGGGCGTGGCCGGCGGCCGGCCGACTCTCTTCAGCGACGGAGCCTGCGTTCTCGCTCATCGGGTGAGCGGCGGCGTCCCGCGGTTGATCAATCAGGTGTGCGATACGGCGCTGGCGTACGGCTTCGCCGAACAGACGCCGCGGATTACCGCAACGCTCGTGGCTCAGGCGGCGCTCGCTCGCCGCAGGGGCGGCATCCTGCCGCTGCGCGACCGGGAAGACCTGATAACCCTCGCCAAGGAGTGGGATCAGAAGGATTCGGATCGCTCGAAGGGACCGGCGCCTGGTCACGGTTTTTCGACGGCCGAGCCCGGCTCCCCGCCGATTCAGGATCGGCGCCAGACGGGCGGGCACATCCAGACCGCCGGCACGCTCTATGACCGAGGTCTGACCCTGAAGAAGGCCGGGCGCTTCGAGGAAGCCGTCGCGTCGTTTCTGCAGGCGGCCGAGACTCCGGACCACGCGTTTCGCGCGTACGCGCAGGCCGGCCTCTGCCTGAGGGCGGCCGGCCGCCTCGAAGACGCCGCGGAGGCGCTGGGCAAGGCGCTGGACCGCGCGACCGGCTCCGGGCAAGAGGTCCTCAGCATCCGTTATCTCTTGGGCCGCACCTTCGAGTCTCTCGGGCGGCGCCGACTCGCGCTGGACTCCTACCGTCACATCGCCCGATGCGATCCGGCGTTCCGCGACGTCGAACATCGTCTCGCCCAATTGTCCGGCGATCGCGCAACCGGCCGGCGCGCCGCTTACCGGACGAACGGGGCCGGGCCGGGGCGCGTCCTTCATCTCCTGCACCGGCTCTTCCGGAGCGCGCGATGACGCTCCCGGTCATCGCCGGCTGTCGCGCGCTTGCGCGAAGGGCTCATACCGCATACCGGCGCTGTCATCGGGCACGTTCCTTCCGGCACCGCCGCGGGATGACGTCATGAAGATCCTCAACGTGGTCGGCGCCCGCCCGAACTTCATAAAAATCGCGCCTCTGATCAGAGAGATGCGCAGACATCCGCAGATCACGCCGATTCTGGTTCACACCGGCCAGCACTACGACGCCGACATGGCCGGACAGTTTTTCGAGGATCTGGAGATTCCCAATCCGGACTTTCAGCTCGGAGTCGGAGCGGGATCCCATGCGTACCAGACCGCCGAAGTCATGAAGCGTCTGGAACCGATTTTGGAAAGGGAACGACCGCAGGTGGTTGTCGTCGTAGGCGACGTCAATTCGACAATGGCCGGCGCGCTGGCCGCCGCCAAACTTCAACTCTCTGTGGCGCACGTCGAGGCGGGCCTGCGAAGCTTCGATCGCTCCATGCCGGAAGAAATCAACAGAGTGGTCACCGACGCCGTCTCGGACATTCTGTTCGCCAGCGAGGACAGCGGGGTGAGGAACCTGATGGCGGAAGGTGTGCCTCCTCACAAAATCTTTTTCGTCGGAAACGTGATGATCGATTCCCTGATGCTGTCCCATCGTCGGTGGATTCGCTCGACGATCCACGATCGCCTCGGTCTGCCCAAAGGCCGGTACGGGATACTCACGCTGCACCGGCCTGCGAACGTGGACGATCCTGACACGCTGAAAGGGCTGCTGTCCGCAGTCGGCGACATCGCCGATCTGATACCCATCGTCTTTCCGGTACACCCCCGCACCCGCCGGCATCTCGAGACCGCGGGCGAACGCAGCCTGTTTTTCCGATCACAAGACGAACAGGCGCCGGAGCGGGGGCTCTTCTGCGTTCCTCCGTTGGGATACCTCGACTTCATGGCGTTACTGGCTTCGGCGCGGTTCGTGCTTACGGACTCAGGCGGTATTCAGGAGGAAACCACCGCGCTGGGAGTTCCCTGTATGACGTTGCGGCACAACACCGAACGGCCGGTGACCGTGTCCCACGGAACCAACCGTCTGGTGGGCGTCTCTCCCGACGCCATCGTGAAAGAAGCCGAGCGAATATTGCGATCGCCCCTTTCGAACGCCTGTCCCCCGCCCTTGTGGGACGGCCGGGCTTCCCGGCGGATCGTCGACATCCTGCTCGACCGGTTTCATGAGCGCTAAGGCGCGCCACGCGCCTTGCCGTTGTTGCGCCGCCACACGGCTCGAAGTCCTCCCGGGGCCGTGCTAAATAGGTCGCATGGTTTTCTCTTCCACCGAGCGAATTAACCGAGCACCGATGTGGCCGTAACGTTCGCGTAACCCTCCTTCTTTACTTTCCCACCCGATCGACGCGCGACAGGGAGAGGGTGAATGAGAGGGGGGGTATCGTGCGGGCTGGCGCTGTTCTGCGTGGCCTGTTTGGGAACGGCGTGGGTCGGCGACCGGGTTCTGGCGGGGCAACTCGAGGATCTCCTGCTCGAAAAAAAACAGATTACGATCGATGAATGGGTGCAGTTGAAGGCGGAGGAAGAGAAGCGGGAGGCCAAAGCTTTGGAAGAGAGTCGGGGCGTCGGCGACGCGCCGGTCCGCGAGAAGTGGTATGAAAGAATCAGCATCCGCGGATACAGCCAATTACGCTACAACCATACCCTCAACAACGAGTTGCTTATCAACGAGCAGGGCGATAAGTCGATCGGAAAATCCAACACGTTCTTCCTGAGACGCGGCCGCGTGATCATCAGCGGGCAACCGCACGACCGCGTGTTCGTGTACATTCAGCCGGATTTCGCATCGTCCGTGGACGGGTCGAACAACGTCGGGCAATTGCGGGATTGGTACGCGGATCTCTTTCTCACGGAGAACAAGGAGTGGCGCATCAGGGCCGGCCAGTCCAAGGTGCCGTTCGGGTTCGAGAACATGCAGTCCAGCCAGAACCGTCTGGCGTTCGACCGCAACGACGCGATCAACAGCGCCGCGTTCAACGAACGCGATCTCGGCTTGTTCCTCTACTACGCGCCGACCTCCGTCCGCGAGCGCTTTCGCCGGCTGGTCGACAGCGGGTTGAAAGGGTCCGGCGATTACGGGATGCTGGGCATCGGGGTGTACAACGGGCAGACCGCCAACAAATCCGAACGAAACGACAACAAGCACGTCGTGTTTCACTTCATGTATCCGCACGAATTCCCCAACGGTCAGATCTTCGAGGTGGGCATGGACGCCTACACCGGACAGTTCGTCGTGGACACGGCGCCGGTCGTGCCGCTCAACCCGTCGCTGACGGCGGGGACCCCGGCTTCGCCTCGCGTCACCAACAACGGCAACTACGTGGATGAACGAGTCGCGTGGCACTTCGTCTTGTACCCGCAGCCGTTCGGCCTTCAGGGCGAATACACCGTCGGGCGGGGACCCGAATTGAACAAAGCCCGCACCGACGTGGTGACGGGCGATTTGCGCGGCGGCTACCTGCAGCTCTTTTACAACTACCGGTGCGAAACCTACTGCCTGAGCATTTTTCCGTTCGTGCGCTACCAGGAATACTTCGGCGGGAAGAAACACGAGCCGAACTCGCCGCGCAACTCGGTCCGTGAACTCGAGCTCGGACTGGAGTATCAGTTCAACAGGGCCGTCGAGTTGACCGTCATGTATACCTGGACGCAACGCACGTCGGCGGACGCCGGCGCCGTTCCTTCCACCTGCGTCAACCCGCTCTTCACGAACATCCCCTGCGTGCAGACCCCGTATCAACTCCAGACCGGCAATCTGCTCAGGTTCCAGTTGCAGTGGAATTTCTGACGCCCGTCGGCGGATTCAGCGGGCGACTGCGATCACTTCCGGGGCAAGACGTCCCCGGAACGGGGAGCGGCCCCCGACGAGAGGCGCCTCGGAGGAAGCTGGCGGAAGAGCACGATGAGCTCGCGCCGGTCCCAATGAAAGAGCCGGGCCAGTCCTGCGGGAGCGGACGGCACCCGATAGTGTTGCGGTTCGAAATCCAGTTTGCCTTCCTGCGGTGCGATCGGTTTCATGGGCGTGAGCCTGTCATCCGTCGTATCGGCGACTCCGATATCGGCTCGATAGTGGGTCTTCGAGCGATAATTGCTGAGGAACAGATGGAGTCGATCGCCCTTCACAAACAACCCTCCGGACGTCACCTCCCGCCGGATCGCCGAGACCCGACGTGTCTGATAAAAAGTCACCACTTCCTCGGGCGTCGCCATCTGTAACGCGTCGGCCAACAATGGGGCGAAAAACTCGATCTCGGTGTCGGTAAACGCCGGATGCCGGCGCGGTCGGCTCAGGTCGTCGTAGAAGGGCATCCGGGAGACGGGTGCTTCCACGACGACGCCGCCGAGGACCGCGGCCATCTGCTCGGCGGAGACCGAAACCGGGTGGCTGTGTTCATTCCCCTGTGCGACCGTTTGATCGGTTTCGAGCCGAACGAACGACTGGTCGCTCTCGTACACCACCTTGGTGGGAAATTGCGGCGTTCCGCACCCCGCCGCGCCGGCGATGATGCACAAGCTCACCCACACCGTGATTTTCGGCCGCATGCAGCACCGTCGAGACCGTCGCCCTGACACGTTGTTTTGCTCCACTCCCGGGAACGGTCGTTCCGATGATGGCGTGTTCGACAAGCTGTGTCCAGCCGGGTTCAGTTTCGTGGACTCGGCGTTCGCGCGGCGGACGCGGCGTTGACGGGAACGGACCAGAACGCGAGCAGGCGGGCGATCTCGCTCGTGGTCAGCGGAAAGTAGCCCGTCTTGATCACGAGCTCCTGCCCTTGCCGGCTGAGCGCGAACTTCACGAATTCGGCGACCAGAGGAGAGGGCGCCGCTTTCGGCGGCTTGTTGACGTACAGATAAAAGTTCCGCCGTAACGGATACGTTCCGTCGATGGCCGTCTGGAACGTCGGTTCCACATAGCGGCCGCCCTTCGCGTTGGCCAAGGGCACAGGCCGCACGCCGGAGGTGCGATACCCGATGCCGCTGAATCCGATCCCCAGCCGGTCTTTGCTCACGTCCATCACGACGGACGCCGAGCCGGGACTCTTGATCATACCGGGCTTCAGCTCGGCGCCGTCACATACCTGTTCTTTGAAAAATGCCGCGGTCCCCGACAGTCCGTCGCGGCCGTAGCTACGGATCGGCGCGTCAAACCAATCTTCGTGGAGGCCGAGCAAGCCCCACGAGTCGATAGGGTACTTGATCCCGCGGCGTCTTTCGAAGCAGAAGATTGCGTCAAGCTCCTGCAGCGTGATCCCGGCGATCGGATTCTCCCGATGGACGAAAACGGCGAGCGCGTCGACCCCGACGGGGACTTCCGTCGGCTCGTACCCGAACTCCTGCATGAAGTCGGCGATCTCCTGGGTCGTCATCCGCCGCGACATGGCGGCGATCTCGGCTTTCCGTTCCAGGAGCTTCACGGGTCCGGTCTCGGAACCCAGTCCCTCAACCTTGATCGTCACGCCCGGGTAGAGCCTTCCTAGTTCGTTGGCCCAACCTTGCGTGAAGGGGCGCATGGTCTCGGAACCGGCCACGACCAGCGATCCCGACACGGCGCTCGCCGGCGTGTACGGAGGAATCTTCAGGTCCAGCTCCGGTTTGAGTTGGGCCTGACAGGGAACTGCGATCCAACAGGCCAGTGCGGCCCACGCGGCAAAACACCCGAGCGCCCGAACGGTCATTCGGATGCACATCTCACGCTCCCTGTCCCGGAAACATTGCGCCGTAAGCCCGTTTCATCCGGTTACGGATGGCCTTTCCATCCTCCGATCGACACGAACGGCACGTCTCGGCCAATGCGCTGCGTTTACAGCCGCACACTACCGGCGAAGTGTTTCAACGCCGTATCGATCGCGTTAAAGATGTGTTACACCTCGATCAGGCGCGTCCTCCTGCACACAGCCGACCCGGGACAGCGCCCACAATCTTCTCACCGTCTTCATGAGCCTTCGGCCCACCCACGCATCATGAAAGTCAAGGCTGGGCGAGAGGCAAGGAGCTCGGGGCGAGGGGGAAGAGACTCCGATCTCTAGCCCAGGGCCTCCAGCCCCGCGCGCATTTCTGCATAGTTTACGATTTCTTAACTTCCGGTTAACCCCTTCTTGCCGCCGGTGACCTACAGTGATGCCCCATTGTGAAATAGTGAGGCGAACATGGCCGGCGGAAAATCGCCGATTCTGCTCGTGACTGCCAGCGACTCATTGGCGCAGTCGCTGAGCCAGCGGTTGGCCGAGTCAGGCTATCGAGTCGTGGTCGCCGCGCACAAAACCGCCGTCCTGGCCGAGATCCAGGAAAAGGATCCCCTTTTGATCATCGTCGATCGCCAGTTTCCGTGGTACCAGGACGTGCGCCAGAGCCTCATTCCCCGCGGCGTCCCCCTGATCGCGTTCCAGCCGCAATCCTCTGCGTGCCTCGAAGAGGACTGTATCGAAGATCTCAATCTGGGAATGGACGATACGGTGTGCGGCCAGAGCCCGGCGCAACTCGTTGCCCGGATCAGGGCGATCCTTCGAAGACAGCAAGTCAGCCGGGAATCGCCCGCAGTGCTGAGGATCGGCGACATCAGCATGGATCTCGAGAGACATGAAGTCACCGTGCGGGGCCGGCAGATCGATCTCACTCCGAAGGAATTTCAGATCTTGCAATGCTTTCTCGAATCGCCGAGCCGGGTTTTTTCGCGGCAGGAGATGTTGGATCTCGTGTGGGGGCCGGGCTACGCCTTGGAAGCGCATGCCCTCGACGTGCACATCCATGCGCTTCGCCAGAAGATCGAGGCGAACCCCTCCCGCCCGCAATGCATCGTCACCGTGAGGGGGCTGGGGTACAAACTGCGGGCCGGTTAGCCCGGCATGCGCATGCATGTTCGACGGCCGTCACGGGCGGGCGAGCCGTCGCGGAATTTATCCGCGGCCGAAGAACAGGAGGAAGACCGGTGAAAGTGATCGCATCGGTTCTTGTCGCGGCGAGCGTCTCGCTGCTGACAGCGTGCGGGGAGGGATACCGCTACATCGACACGGCCTGCGCCAAAATGCCCGGCGACACCGCGCAATCCCGCGAGGCCGCGCTGCAGTGCCAACAGTTCAGACAAGCCGAAGCCGCCACGGCGGTGTATACGGAGGCGGCTCAGCTTCTCAAATCCTATCGCGCTTGTTTGGAACGATACGAGCAAGCGCCGGCACGGGCCAAGGAATATTGCGCGCTCTATGCGCAGGCGCTGCGCGAGATCGGGCTGCAAGTCAAGGACGAGAGTCTGTCGACCGGCGATCGACTCGAGCGTCGCCCCGCTTCGGATCGCTAGCCGTGGCTTATCCTGCACCGCGAACGGTTCTTGGGCGAGGAGAGCCTTCGGCGTTCGGTCGATTCGGTCCACTCGACGCTTCGTGAGGATCATCCGGCCATTCCGGCGCCGGCGGCTTGAACCTCGGTGGCGCATCGCCTCATGGCCAACCGTTTCAGCAGCCAGCCGAGCCGGTCCGGTACGGCCCGTGCTCGTTTCCGGGCTCGACGCCAGTCCTTGACGATCCGGGGCTTCGACTCCAGCTTGAGCTTTTCTCCCAGTTTCTTGAACTCGGCCAGCTCTTCGTACTTGCCCAGGATGGTCTGCACATCCTTCAGCCGGCCGAGGAAACGGGTTTTCGCCGGGTCCCGGCCGGGAGCCCACTCCTCCTGATAGCGGATCGACTTGATCCGCAGGCGGAGCGCGTGAAGACGTTTCCGGCGCGGCTTCTTGGACGCCGTCGCGAGAAGCTCCTCCAATACCGTCATGTGGAGTTGGGCCAAGGCTGCGAATCGCTTGTCCAACCAGCCGGCATTGGTCGGTTCCGCCGGCAAGGCATGTCTCCAGACAACACGTTCCATCTTGTCATAGACGTTCTTTTCCAGGAGCTTCGCAGACGTCAGCTCGACCAATTCTTGAACCGCATCGCGATCCGACTTGGGGGCGCCGATCCGGACGAGGTACCCGGCGAACACGTGCAAGGTTCTCAGCCGGCTGAGGCGGGACACACATCGGGACAGAACCGCGGCGCTCTCGTCCTTCCCTGCGAGCTCGAGATGGGCCTGCAGTCGCCTCAAATGGACCCTGACGCGATGAAGGGTTTCAGGACGCCGATCTCCATCCGACAGTCCGGCCAGTGCCTGAAGGACGATCGACTGGTACTTGGCTGCCTGGGTATCGACGGAGAGGGACGGCACGGCCACGCTCGCATTCGATCGGTTCACGTGACGGGACCATGACTGTAACAAAGCCTCCCGCAAGGCTTCAAGGCACGCCGGGATGGTTTTAGTCCACTGTGTCGATGTGGTAGAGTAGCCCCCTCCAGGGGCTAGGTGTCCTCATGGATTGTGTGCTCTTTCGTCATGGGATCGCGGTGGAGCGTACGGAATGGTCCGGACGGGACGCGGACCGCCCCCTCACCGACAAGGGCCGGACACGGACGCGGCAGGCGGCCTCCGGCCTGATGCGGTTGGATCTTGTCCCCTTCCATCTGCTGTCGAGCCCGTTCGTACGGGCGCATGACACCGCCAAACTGCTTCACGAGGCGTTCCGGTTGAAGGATGAGATTCGTCTGTGCGACGAACTGCTGCCGGGGGCCGCTCCCGACAAATTGTTCCCGTTGCTGGAATCCTTTCCCGCGGATGCGTGTGTGATCTGTGTCGGACACGAGCCCCATCTGAGCGAGACCGCCGGGATCATGCTTTTCGGCGAGCCGGCGGCCTGTCTTTCGCTCAAAAAGGCGGGCGCCTGCCTCATTCATTTCGACGGGATTCCAAAGCCCGGCAGAGGATACCTGCAATGGTGGTTGGGGCCAGGGCTGCTCCGCGCCCTGCGCAAGGCCTGATCAGGCGGGAGGCAGGACCTCGCCAAGCGGGGGGGCGGGCCGGCGGAGCGCGCGGCCGTCGCCGGTCAAGAGCGGCTGGATTTTAGCCCGCAACTCCTCCTGGATCTCCTCCGGGGGCTTACGGGCGTCGATCACCTCGAATCCGAACTCCTCGGCCATCTTGTCGAATTCCTCGATCAGCAACGCCTGGTACTTTTTGAAGCTGTCGTACAGATCGGCGCCCAATTTCAAATCCATCCCGGATTCCCAGTAGTTCATCCCTTTGCTCTCGATCACCCTCAACGCCAGGGTGTCCACGTCGATCCGCAAATAGCAGACGAGGTCCGGCACGAGCGCGAACCCGAACACGTCCCTGATCCATCGGCGGTCGCCGCTGCGGACCGTATCCCGGGCGAACGCCGTGTAAATATACCGATCGGCCAGGACGACGAAGCCCGAGCGCAGGGCCGGGATGATTTCATGTTCCAGGCGGTCGGCGAAATCCGTCGCGTAGAGAAGGCTGAACGACCACCGGTCGAGAATGTTGCCCTGCTTGGCCATCTCGATCGTTTTGGACATGAGATTCGACCGCGTCCAGCCGGTGGTGACCACGCCGTAGCCCTGCACTTCCAGCCATTCCTGCAACGACTCGATGTGGGTCGACCGACCGACGCCGTCGGTGCCTTCGATGGCGATCAGCTTTCCTTTCAAATCACTCGGATTTAGGTACGTCAAACCGTCGCCAAAATAGCGAGCGTCTCCCATGGGTGCCCCTTCGCGGCTTGTAGTGCTCCAACGCCTTCGCGACCATCCGGCGCATCTCGTTCTGCTGCGTTTCGATCTCCTTGGTGGCGTCCATCGTGATGAGCCCGAACTCTTCCACGATCTTGTCGTATTCCGCCAGGATTCTGGACTGAAAAATCCGGAAACTTTCGGCGACGTCCTGGCTCAGCCCCATGTCCATGCCGGCTTCGTAATACTTCAACTGCGCCCGGGTGCCTCTCAGCAGCCGGTCGATCGCCACGTCGATCGGCACCTTGAAATAGAACGCCATGTCCGGACGGACGGCGAAGCTGTAGAGCTTTCGCACCCAGGCCGGCGAGACGCCGCGCACGACGTCGCGCGCGAAGGCCGTGTACATATACCGGTCGGCCAGCACCAGCATGCCGGCCTTCAACGGCGGCAGGATCTCGTGATAGAGGCGGCTGGCGAAGTCCGTCGCGTGCAGCAGGCTGAACGTCGTCGGGGTCAGGGTCTTGTTCTTTTTCCCCCGCTTGGTGGTCTCGCGGACCAATTCGGAGGAATTCCATTCGGTGAAGAACACCTTGTGGCCCTGCGACTCCAGCCATTTCTGCAGCAGCAGCAACTGGGTGCTCTTGCCCGATCCGTCGATGCCTTCGACGATGATCAACTTGCCGGGATAGGGATGCGGCGCATCCCCGGCCGATGATGGACCGGTCATGCCGGGTCTCCCTCCGGTGACAGCATGATGAATTGTACCCGCCTCCGGAAGACCTTCTCAAACAGGTCCGCGCGCCCGCGGGCGGCCCAGGTTTCCAACTCGGCGTCGCCGGCGGTCTGAAGCGAGATCGTCACGATCGCCCCCAGCTTCACCGTCAGCCGTTGAATCACGGAAAAATGGGTGCGGTCGAGCGCATCGGCGATCCGGAGCAACGCCGCCAGCACCTGGACCGTCCGCTGATGGCCGGCCGGCAAGGCCGCCAAGGGCGCGTGCTTCGGACTCGGCAACGCCCGGCGATGATAGCGCGCGACGTTGGCGACGATGTCCACCTCTTCTGCCGTCAACCCGGACAGGTCGCTGTGCTTGATCAGGTAATAGGCGTGCTTGTGATGTTGCCGGGAGTTGATGAGGTAGCCGACGTCGTGCAGCAGCGCGGCGTATTCCAGCCACTCCCGCTCCGGCTGCCCGAACCCGTGCATCGGTTTGGTCTGATCGAACAACTGCAACGCCAGCGCGGCGACATGCAGAGAATGGGTTTCCGGCGCCTGGCAGCGGCGCGCCAGATGGACGACGTTTCTCCTGCGGACATCCGGGATCTCCAGTTCGGCGCGGAGGCCCTCCCGATGGCGCTCGATGAAATCGTAAATCATGCCCTCCCGGATCGCCTTGTCGGAAATGGTCAGATCGTCCTTTCCGACGAGCTCCATGAGGATCCGCAGGACCGCCGCAGCTGGCAACAACGTATCCACGCGTCTGGGATCGAGACCGGGGATGGCGAGCCGCGCCTTGACGCTCGAGGCGGCCAGCACCGCTTCCACCTCCTGCACTTCCTTCAAGGAGACTGCGGCGAGATGCAGTTGAGGAGGGGGATGGCCCGTGCGTCGCAGATAAATCACCTCCGTCAGGTTGCCGGCCATGCCGGAGGTGGCCACCAGGCCGTCGTACTGCACGGTCTGAAACCCCTGCAACGCGGCTTTCAAGTGTCGCTCGATCGCCGCGTGCATGTCCCGCAACATGGCTTTCGACGGCGGCGTGCGCGTGAGATACAGATCCTTCATCCGGATGGCGCCGAGCTTGAGGCTCCTGGCGTGCAGCATGGCCTCTCGGTTGCCGACCATCAACTCGACGGAGCCGCCTCCGACGTCCACCACCAAGGTCGGCCGGTCCGACAAAGCGATGCTGTGGCGCACGCCGAGGAAAATGAGGCGGGCTTCTTCGGCGCCGCTGATGACCCGCACCGTCAGGCCCGTCTGTTTCGCCACGCCTTCGATGAACTCGCCGCCGTTGCGGGCTTCGCGTACCGCGCTGGTGGCGATCGCCTCGATCCGGTCGTACCCTTTGTTACGGGCGAGCGTCACCAGGTTGCGGACCACTTCGAACCCCCGGGCCATCGCTTGGTCCGAGAGCCGGCGGCTGGCGAACGAGCCGTCGCCCAGCCGCGTCATGTCCTTGAAGCGATCCACAATTTTGTACGAAAGATCGGGGCCGACCTCGGCCAGGACCAAATGAATGGAGTTGGTGCCGATATCGAGAATGGCGAGTTTGGTCATGTTCGAAGCCGAGAGGCGATGTCCGCCGGCGTGCGGCGTGTACCGAGGCTACTCGCTGTCGGCCATCGGCTGTTTGTTCGACGGTTCGGTGTGACGAATGATCTTCCCTTCTACCATATACACGACGAGTTCCGCGATGTTGGTCGCATGGTCGGCGATCCGCTCGAAGTATTTGCCGATGAAGGTCAGGCGGATGGCTCTCGTGATCGTCTTCGGGTTTTCCAACATAAACGAGAGCAACTCGCGAAACAACTGCTCGGTTAAATCGTCGACGAAATCGTCGTCTCCGATCACCTTTCTCGCCAGCGCCGCATCGCGGTTGACGAAGGCGTCCAGGCTGTCTTTCACCATCCGTATCGCCCAGTTCGCCATGCGGGGAATGTCGATGTAGGGCTTGAGTTGAGGTTCTTCATTGAGTTCCAGCGCCCGCTCGGATACGTTTTCGGCCAGGTCGCTCATGCGTTCCAGTTCGGTGGAAATCTTCATCGCCGTGGTGATGAACCGCAAATCGCGTCCCGCCGGTTGCTGCAACGCGAGCAGCCGAAGGCAGTCTTCGTCCACCTCGACATCCAAGGCGTTGACGCGATGATCGGTCTCGATCACGCGACGGGCCAGTCCGTCATCGCGTTCGGTGAGCGCGCGCAGCGCCCCCTGGATTTGGCTCTCCACCAGTCCGCCCATCAGGAGCAGCTTCTCCTTAAGGCCCAACAGTTCTTCGTCGAAATGACGATGCATCAGTCCTCGGGACGCGTCATACGTGAAACGTGATGCGTTCAGCCGAACCGTCCGGTAATGTAATCCTCCGTCAGTTGATTCGACGGATTAGTGAACATCTTCTCGGTCTTGTCGAACTCCACGAGCGATCCCGCGTACATGAAGGCGGTAAAGTCCGAGACCCGGGCGGCCTGTTGCATGCTGTGAGTGACGATCACGATCGTAATCTTTTGCTTGAGTTGATTCACCAACTCTTCGATCTTGACCGTCGCGGTGGGATCCAAGGCCGAGGTCGGCTCGTCGAACAGCAGCATTTCCGGATCCGTCGCGAGGGCGCGGGCGATGCACAGCCGTTGCTGTTGACCGCCCGACAGGGCGAAGGCGGGTTCATGCAGCCGATCTTTGACCTCCTGCCACAGGGCGGCGTCGCGGAGCGCCCGTTCAACGGCGTCGTCGATCGCGCTTCTGCGCTGGCGGCCGCGAATTCTGAGGCCGTAGGCCACGTTTTCGTAAATGGACTTAGGAAACGGATTGGGCTTCTGAAAAACCATGCCCACGCGCATGCGGACTTCGATCGGATCGAGGCGTGGGTCCAGGATATTGGTTTTGTCGGGGTAGAGGACGATTTCCCCTTCGTAGCGGTTGCCGGAATAGAGATCGTGCATCCTGTTGAAGCATCGCAGATACGTCGTTTTTCCGCATCCGGACGGTCCGATCAACGCGGTCACTCGGCGCTCGGCGATGGTCAGCGTGAGCTGCTTGAGGGCCTGAATCGAGCCGTAATAGAAATTCAGGTTCCTGACCTCCGCTTTGACCGCCGGTGCGTCCATCGTCGTCATGGTCCTGCTCACCAGCGGATTCGCTTGCGAAACCGCGCGCGGACGTAGATCGCCAGGGCGTTCATGGCCAGCGTCATCGCCATCAGGACCAGCCCGGCCCCCGCCGCATTGCGATGAAATTCCTCCTGGGGCCTGGACACCCAGTTGAACATCTGCATGGGAAGGACCGTGAACGGATCCAGCAGCCACTGGAACGAGACAAACGGAAATTCCGCTTGCCAGGGAGGATGCGGCAAGAACGCGATGAACGACAACGCGCCGACCGTGATCAGCGGCGCCGTCTCGCCGATCGCGCGCGAAAGCGCGAGAATGATGCCCGTAAGAATGCCTCCCATCGAGTAGGGGACGACGTGGTCCTTCACCGTCTGCCACTTGGTCGCGCCGAGGGCGTAGGCGGCTTCGCGCACCCCGTCCGGTACGCTGCGGATCGCTTCCCGCGTCGCGATGATCACCATCGGCAATATGAGCAACGCCAGCGTGAGTCCCGCGGTCAGAACGCTGTGACCGAGGCCGAACCGGTACACAAAGAGGCCCAGTGCCATCAGCCCGTACACGATGGAGGGCACGCCGGCCAGATTCGCGACGTTGATATCGATAAGGTCCGTCAGCCAGTGCGTGGGCGCGTATTCTTCCAGATACACGGCTGCGGCGAGTCCCAAGGGAACGGCGGCGAACGCGGTGACGACCATCACGAGCACGGTGCCCACCCAGGCGGCCAGAATGCCGGCCTGTTCGGGAAAGCGCGAGGGATAGGAAGCAAAGAAGCGCCAGGACAAGCGGTCCCACCCGTCCATGGCCAGCCCCGCCAGGAGGGCGCCCAGCGCGAACAGGGCGACCAACATGGTCAGGAGCCCCGCGACCGCGAACAACCCTTCCCGGAGTTGACGTGACATCATTGCCGAGGAGCGTCAGGCCGTCAGTAGGCCTGGTAAAGACGCTTGCGCAAGACGTGGCCGGCGATGTTGAACGCCAGGGTCATCAAAAACAACACGAGGCCGGCCGCGAAAATCGTCCGGTAGCCGATGCTTCCATGGGGCAGATCGCCGAGGCTCACCTGGACGATATAGGCCGTGAGCGTGGCGGCCGGCTCCAGCGGATTCCAGGTCAACGTGGGTTGCATGCCGGCGGCGATCGCCACCACCATCGTTTCGCCGATCGCACGGGAAACGGCCAGGACATAGGCGGCCGCCATCCCAGACAGCGCGCACGGGACGACCACGCGCACGGCGGTTTGCATGCGGGTCGCCCCCAGCGCATACGACCCCTCCCGAAGAGAAAGCGGCACGGCGCGCATGGCGTCCTCACTCACCGAACTGACATAGGGAATGATCATGACGCCGATGACCAGCCCTGCGCTCAACATGTTGAACCCGGGAAGTTCCGGCCATACGCGCTGCAACAGAGGGGTCACGAACAACAGCGCGAAGTACCCGTAGACCACCGTCGGAACGGCGCTCAACAATTCCATTACCGGTTTGACGATTTCCCGCAGCAGGGGAGAGGCGTACTCGCTCAGATAGACGGCGACGATGGTCCCCGCCGGAACGGCGACCGCCAGCGCAACCGCGGTGGTCACGACGGTTCCGCACACGAGCGGCGCGATGCCGTAGCGGGGCTCGGAAAAGAGGGGGGTCCACTGGGTGTCGGTGAAAAACTCCAACGGCGCAACCTGCCGAAAGAACGCCGCCGATTCATACAAGAGGACTCCCACGATGCCCAAGGTGATCGCGACCGAGGCAAGCGCCGCCGCCAGAAGCATTGCCTCGATGGCCCGCTCCCCTGGTCGTCGGAGGATACCGGCCGAACGGACAGGTTGGAAACGTGGTTCCGGGCCTTCGGTCTTCATCGATCAGGCGGATGCGCGTGCCGGCCGGTTCAAAGTTTCGCGTCGCGCCGGAGCAGCTCCCGGATGGCGACTCCCACCGTCCGGCCTCCCTGGAAGGCAGTCCCGAGTTTGCCGTTGTGAAAATGGTCGAGCGCCAGGCGGTAGTCCTGCGGAGACAACGGCACATAATTCGTCTGGGGGACCAGCGTCGAGGCTTTCGTCAGATAAAACTCGACGAACTGTTTCACGCCGGGCCGGCGGGCCGAGTCGGCGTTGACGTAGATGAAGATCGGGCGGGACAACGGCTGATACGTCCCGTTCTCTACGGTTTCCCGGGAAGGCATGACCGGACCGTTGCCTGCATCCACCGCGACGGCTCTCAGTTTGTCCCTGCTGAATTCGAAATACGCCAGAGGAATATACCCGAGGGCCTGTCTGTCCCTGGCAACGCCCTGCGCGAGGGTGTTGTCGTCCTCGCTGCTCGTATAATCGCCCCGGCTGGCTTTGGCTGTGCCGACGACGGCCTCGGTGAAATAGTCGAACGTGCCCGAATCGGCGCCGGCCCCGAACAACTTGAGCGGCGCATCCGGCCACGATGGGCGAATCTGCCGCCATCGCGTCACCCGCCCTTGAGCCGACGGTTCCCACATTCGTTTGAGTTCCTCCACCGTAACGGCGTCGGCCCAGGTGTTCTGACGGCTGACGACGATGGTGATCGCGTCGAAAGCGACGGGCAATTCAGAGTAGCGGATGTTGTTCTTTCGGCACGCCGCCATTTCATCCGCCAGGATCGGCCGCGACGCATCCTGGATATCGGTTTCGCCGCGACAGAACTTTTTGAATCCGCCGCCCGTTCCCGAAATGCCGACCGTCACTCTCACGGTTCCGCGGTTGGTCTTTTGAAATTCTTCGGCCACCGCCTCGGTCACAGGAAAAACCGTGCTGGACCCGTCGATCCTCACCAGGTCGGCTTGTTCGGCGCCCGCCGCGCGCATCCACCACAGCAGGCCCCCAACCAGGGCGAGACCAATCATCCTTCCCGCGGTTACGCTCATACCCGCACCATACCCCTTGACGGCGGAACAATAGGCCGGCGATGTTTCTCGACGATTACCGTCATGTTAAGGCCGCGTTAAATCCGCGAAGCCAGGCTGTTGCCGCACTCAAAGGGCGTGAGGCGCCGGCGGAGCTGCCTGAGTCGTGGGTGTGTCCCCGAAGGGGCTCTCCTCCAGGACGATGACGATGCGGGCGCTCTCCGTGTGCGTGTCCTTGCGAAGGCCGAATCCCCGGATCAGCACCGAGCGGACCGGCTCACCGGCGGTTTGCCGCTCGCTCACCTGGACCCAGACCGGCGCCGGCCGGCATCGCGAGAAGGACTCCAATATCGAATGGCAGACGCGCTGGACGGCCGCAGGCATGATATCGGAAGGGCCGGCGTCCTTCGCGGTCAGCAAGGCCGTCAGTTCCTCGGCGCGGCGGTTCTTGTGGAGGAGTTTCAACGAAGACGAGAAGACAACGATGCCGGGGCCCTGCCGATGTCCTCCGGCCGGTCCGGCCTGGCCGGAGCCATCCTGCGCGTGGTTCATCGAACGTTCGTCCGTCTGTGTCGGCCAATCGGTCGGTGAAGAACTCACGAAGGTCATGCGGCGCCGGACGACGCATGCGGCCGGCGCGGCACGGGACTCAGTTCGTAATCGAACCCCCGTCGCGTCACCCGAATGGCCCCGCGGCGGCTCAGGCTGTCCACAGCACGAAACACCTGGCTCCAACTGAGTTCCGGAAGCCGGGCGACGATCTGATCCAGCCGGAGCGTCCGCTCGCGTTCCACGATCGTGATCACCAACGTTTCGGTCGTCGCGGTCTGAAGATCCATGTCACACCTCCGGCGTTCGATTCAAAACAGCGACTCGTGCGACCGTGTCGAGGCGTCGCCCTGCGTGGGCGAGTATCGGACCGCCACCACCCGCATCGCCCCCAATGTCAGCAGAATGGCGCCCAGCACCGCGAGGCGCGCCCACGGTCCGTCTTTGAACCATTGCGAGAGCACTTCGGTCAGCATCATGACCAGAACCGTGTCCACGATAAACGTCACTTTGACCCGCCCTTCCGAGAAATAGGCGAAGGTGGTCTTGAACACTTCCACAAGCGCCAGGAGAACCAAGGTATCGATGATGACCTGGCGCAGCGCGACTTCCACGGCGGCGTGGAACAGCAAACGGAGGTCGAGGAATGTCTTGACCACTCCGCCGGCGAGCCCGGCCAAGATGGTCAGGATCAACAGGCTGAGAACCAGCCGGATGCCTTTTCTCCAGAGGACCGTGAGATCGGTTTCTGCCACGCGTTCGGCCGCACGGAAGAACCGAGCGACGGGAATCCAGTGCAATCCCGGAAACACCGTGTCCGGTTTCGCCATGAATTCTCCCGTCGCCGAACGGTCGACGCTAGAATTCATCGATCGACACCGGGTGCAGGAGATCTCTCACCGATAAGACGCCCACGATTCTCTCGCCTCGCCGGACCGCCAGATGACGGGTCCGATGCTGTTCCATCAGATCCGCCGCTTCCGTCACCGGACGGCGCTCGTCGATGCCGATCACCGGCGCGCTCATGATCTCTTCCACCGGGATGAAGTACGGTCCGCGGTCGGCCCCGACGACCTTTCGGACGATGTCCGGTTCGGTCACGATCCCGACGATCTCGCCGTCCCGCTCGACGAACACGCTGCCGATCTGCCTGTCCTTCATCAACTTCGCGACCTCGACCACCGACGTGCCGGCTTCGATCGTCACCAGATCCCGTGTCATCAATTGGCTGACGGTTACCATGATCTCCATAGCCTCCTTTGTTGTGGCGAATGCCGGTCTTTCGACTCAGACGGCGCACGCCAAATGGGTATGCATCGCCCCGCGACGGTCCGGCTTGACCCGCATCATCGGACTCAAGCCGCCGTCCGGCGCCTTGACCCGCAGCAGAGGATAGAGCAGTTTTTCGCGCATCCCCATCAAGGTCCTGATCGCGTGGATCAGCAGAGCCAGAAGAAAACCTGCGATACCGAGAAGGAGCAACGAATCCCCCAAGCCTTCCATAATGATTCACCCCCTTCAGAGACTCCGACCTCCGGCCTCGCGCCTATGTCTTTCTACACGGCAGACGATACCGGCGCTTCGTTCCAGCTTTGTCACCGAACTGTTAAATCCGGGTAAACAATCACGCTCAGGCGAGAGGGGGAGGTAGAACAACGGTCACACTGGTTTCGGCAGGATCAGACAAGCGAACCGTTTGAGAGCACAAGAGAAAGGGCGACCCGAAGCCGTGCGCGGGAAGCGTCGGGGAGGCAACGCTACTCGCGGACGACGAAGCGGACGCTGCGGTTTTTTTGCCAACACTCGGCGCTGTGCTGGGTGCAAAGGGGTCGGTCCTTGCCGTAGCTCGTCGTATCGATGACGAGCGGCACCAGTCCAAGACTCTCGAGATAGTGTTTCACCCCCCGCGCCCGGCGTTCGCCCAGCACCAGATTGTATTCGGATGTCCCGATTTCATCCGCCCGGCCCTCCAACAGCACCTTCTTCACGCCGTCTTCCTTGAGACGCCTGGCGTTGGCTTCGACCATCGCAATGGCGTCAAGCCGCAGACTGGACTGATCGAAATCGAACGGGATGTCGAGCAGATACCGCACAGTCGGCCGCTCGGCCGGCAGGTCGGGCGGCGGAGGCGCGACTCGGGATGAGACGATCGGAGATTCGGCGGGCGGGATTTCCTTCAACGGCGCCGCCGCGACCCGCTCCTCGGCCGCAGGCGTCCGCATCGTCGGCTCTTGGGATTGATCGACCTTGACGGACGACGAGCGGCTTGCGCACCCGCTTCCCCACGACAGCATCCCGAGACACAGCAGCCAGATGAACACGTTGTTGGTCGGCCGAACTTCCGACATCGATCACTCCTCCTTGAACGACACTCGCTCGCTGAATTTCAGCGGACCGCCCGATACACCTGTCGCACATCGGCAAGCGGCGACCACTGGAGCACGCCGAGCGCATCCTCGACGTACGCCGTCGTCCTCATACCGTTGAGCACACAGGTGACGCCTGGCGTGCTGGCCACGATCCATAGCGCCTTGCGCGACAGGGATTCTTTCCGCCGCTCCTCCGGCAACAGCGGATCGATCGCGCGGGCGATCGCGGCGGTGGTGGCGCGGCTCCGCTCGGTCGCTTCGCGCCGCATCTCCTTGAGCAGCGCCAGCAGTTCCGGCACGTACCGGTCCCGCCAGACTTCCCAGCGTTCCGCCTGCGTTCCGGTCAGCAGAGTGCCCAGCGCCCGCAACACTTGGTCGACATGCGGCGCGATCATCTGGGCCTCGATCTGTTCCCAATGTTCCAGCCCCTGCACCCGCGGCCGGATCTGGGCCAGTTGGTCGGCCCAGGCGAAATAGTCCGCCGGCGCCGTTCCTTGACCACCGTGGGGCACGTGGGGGGCGATGTCGCGCCGATATTCCTGTTCCAGATCGGCCACCCGCTTCCGCTGTTCATCGAAGGATACCTCCTGCGCCTCGAGGGGCAGGTCGGCCAGTCGCACGATGCCGCCGCCTTTGGCCGGGATTGCGTTGAGCGGGCGATTGACCATGACGGCGATCCCTTCCTCTCGCGCCAACTCGAGCAAGGTGAGCCGGTTCTCCGGGCCCGTATTCGGCGTGAGGAGCGCACCGGCCTCGTAAAGATTCATGGGACATTGCACCACCCGGAAGTGGTGCTGCGAGCGGCCCCCCGCCGCCGCGGACTTGGCCGCCCCAATCATGCGCGCCAGCGACGTCGCCTCCGGATCATCGGGCTTGGCCGTGCAGGTGTTGGACGAGACGCCGTACCAGCGCAGGCGTCCGGCCGCCACCTGGGTCTCGAAATATCGAAAGGCCGCTTCAAGCCGCCGATAGAACCGGTCACGCAACGATTCCAGATCCGCTTCGCCTCGCCGTGTCGCGTCGGAGAAAAAATATTCCGGGTTATGCAACAGACAGACATCCATCGTGTCCAGTCCGAGCCGGTCCAGTGAAAGGGCCAGTTGGTCGTCCAGAAAGTCGGGATGCAGACAATGCCAGATCCCCTCTCCGTATTTCACCATTTCGGGATACGGCTTGCCGGCTTTCTCGCGGGCCTCCGCCTGTTTCAGATTCTGCCCCTGCACGTACCCGATCTTGGAGACGACGACGACTTCTTCCCGCGCGAGTTCGCCGCGTTTGATCAGATCGGCCAACACCGACCCGGCGAGCCGCTCGCTGTCGCCGTCCATATAATTGGTGGACGTATCGATCAGGTTGCAGCCCTCGCGCAGGGCCTGTGCGAGCGCGGCGCGATGAGCCGATTCCTGCGTGTCGACCCGGTACGTGCCGAAGCCGAGCCGGCTGACGGTCAACCCGGTGGACCCCAACGATGTATAGCCGTGGGTCAGATCGCGGAAGACCGCCGCGCGATTGATCGCGCGAACCGCGTAGGCGGCGGTACCTCCCGGGGTCGCGGAACCGGCGAGGCGGGCGCCGGTCAAGGTCTTGGAGACGGGTCGTTCCTGAGCGGATGGCGACGCTTCGTTCTTCAAAGCGACGGCCACGCCGGCGGCGTCGGTGATCGGCTGCCGGCAGGCGAAATTCCGGCAGATGTAGAGCGCCGGCTGTCCCCGCACGAGCCCCTTCCCGCGCAACAGCGGATGGTCGGTTGTCTCCTTTGTCGGGTCCCAATGGGCGATGATCCGGTTGGGCAGATACGGGCGATTCATCTCGGCCTTGAGTCGCTCATAGGCTGCCTCACCCGGCGTGCCGACCAGGGCCAGCTCGACCGGGCCCTGCAACAGAAAATCCACCACCGCCAGACTCTTAGCAAAGGCGCGCGGATAGCGGACGATCTGGCGGCCGTAGGCGCGTATCGCGTTCGCGGCGGCTTGCCGAAAATCCTCCCGTCCGAAATGGCGTGACAGCCGGGCCAAAGCGGACGCGGCGACGGCGTTGCCGCTGGGCGTGGCGCCGTCGGGACCTTCGCGGGTGCGGAGAACCAATTGTTCATGGTCCTTGGCCGTGGTGAAGAACCCGCCGTGCTCGTCGTCGGCGAACTCGGCGACGATGGCTTCCGCCAGACCAACGGCTTCTCCGAGATACCGTTCCTCGCCGCCCGCTTCATACAAGTCGATGAGCCCGTCGGCCAGCCAGGCATAGTCTTCGAGAAACGCGGTCACACGCGCCTTGCCCGCGCGAAAGGTCCGAAACAGCCCGCCGTCCGGTCGGCGGAGCGCCGATAAGAGAAAATCCGCCGCTCGCCGGGCGGCTTGCAGATAGCGGGCTTCGTCGAACACCCGGCCGCCTTCGGCCATCGCCCCGATCATCATGCCGTTCCAGGCAGTGATGATCTTGTCGTCGAGCCCGGGCGGGACCCGTTTCCGCCTCGCGTCATACACGATCGGCCGGAGGCGGGCGACGGCGGCTTCAAGTTCTTCGACCGACAGGCCCAGTTCACGCGCCGTTTCGTCGACGGGACGGAGGCGATTCGGGATACTCACGGCTTTATGGGGCGTCGAGGCCAAGGGCTCGACCCAATTACCGGCGGCGGTAATATCGTAATACGCGCAGAAGAGGCGCGCATCTTCCTCGGAGAGGAGGGCGGCGCGGATCTCTTCCGGCGTCCAGACGAAAAATTTCCCTTCAACCCCTTCCGAATCCGCGTCGGTGGCGGAATAAAACCCGCCTTCCGGGGATGTCATCTCCCGCAGAATATAGTCGAGGACCTCCGTGGCGATCCGCCGGTAGCCCGAGTCCCCGGTGGTCTGGTACGCCTCGATGTAGGCGCGGGCCAGGAGGGCGTTGTCGTAGAGCATCTTCTCGAAATGCGGAACCAGCCAGCGCTCGTCCGTGGAGTAGCGGGCGAACCCGCCGCCGATCTGATCGTACATCCCGCCGGCCGCCATGGCGTCCAGGGTCTTGCGCACCATGTGGAGCGTGCGGGCGTCGCCGGTGCGATGGTGACTCCGCAACAAGAGCGACAAGCCCGTGGCAGGCGGAAACTTCGGGGCTCCGCCGAAGCCGCCGTGGCGCGGATCGAAGTCCTCGGCGAACTGGGCGACCGCCGCGTCCAGTTCGGCTTCGCCGACCGACATGGGATTGACGGACTGGGTTTCCTCCTTCAGGCGGGCTATCACATTCGCAGCTTGACGGCGGAGCCCTTCGGGATCTTTCCGCCAGAATTCGGCCACCTTCTTAAGCACCGTCAAAAAGCCGGGCCGGCCCCAGCGGTCCGTCGGCGGGAAGTAGGTCCCGGCGAAAATCGGCTCCTGCTCCGGCGTCAGAAAAACGGTCATGGGCCAGCCGCCTTGTCCTTGATTCATCGCCAGCGTGGCTTGCATGTAAATGTCGTCCAGGTCCGGTCGTTCTTCCCGATCCACCTTGACGCAGATAAAGTGTTCGTTCATGAACCGGGCGATCTCCTCGTTTTCGAACGATTCCCGTTCCATGACGTGACACCAGTGGCAGGCGGAATAGCCGATGGAGAGCAGAATAGGACGGTTCAACTCGCGCGCGAGGCGGAGCGCTTCTTCGCCCCAGGGATACCAGTCTACGGGATTATAGGCGTGTTGGAGGAGGTAGGGGCTGGTTTCGCGGAGCAATCGATTGGGCCGACGCCCTGTGTGTTCGGACGACATGGTGTTCACCGTAACACCCTCCTCTACGTGGGTCAACGGCCGATTGAACCGTACCCGAGTCCGCTGCCGGTTGCCGATTCATGCGCTGCGGAAGAGAGCCGGTGCCAAGTGAGGATGCGGGCCATCGATAAAAAACATTGGCCCGCATCCCCAGGTGTCGGGATGCGGGCCAACAAAGAACGCAAGTATAGAGAGAGTGAAGCTGCGCAGTGCTTTTCCGCTTATTTGCCGCCCTTCTTCTTCTCTTCCTTCTTCTTCTCCTCACCGTACACGAGCTGGACGAGCTTACCGCCCTTCTTCTCTTTCTCCTCCTTCTTCTCGCCGGCGAAGGACGGAGCGGTGAAGGCCATGAGGATGGCGACTGCCAAGAACGCCGTCATGATCCGCTTCATGATGAGTTCACCTCCTTTCGGCACGCGAATGTATTCTAGGGATTCGCCGAGACAGATGGGGCGCTACGGTAATCTAAAACTCCCGCAAAAGTCAACTGCCTTCCTACTGGACGAGGCTTAGGGTGTAGCAAGGGAACAGTGTCACCTAGGAAAGGGCCTAGGCTCCGGTTTTCCACAAAGCCGTCGACCATTCCTATTGGGCCTGAGCCGCCAAGATGTGATAATCTTTCGATAACACGCGAGGATGACGCGCCGCCGTGAATGATGCAGGCCCCTATTCCAACTACCGGTTGACCGTCCGCCTGGAGCTGGGCAACCGGCCCGGCATGTTCGCCCAAGTCGCCACCACCCTGGCCGAGGAGGGCGCCAACTTGGGCGCCGTCGACATCGTGTCGGCCAGCGCCGAGAAAATGGTGCGCGACGTGACCTTCGACGTCCGGAATGAGGCGCACGGCGAGCGCGTGCTGAAACGGCTGGGAACGCTGCCCGGCGTCCGCGTCCTGTCGGCTTCGGATCGCATTTTCCTGCTGCATCTGGGTGGCAAACTCCGGGTTCAAAGCAAGCTCCCGCTCACCACCCGCAACATCCTCTCCACCGTGTACACGCCGGGGGTCGGCCGGGTGGCGGAGGCCATCGCGAAGGACCGGACCAAGGCCTATGCTTTCACGATCAAGAACAACAGCGTCGCCGTCGTGACCGACGGCTCGGCGATCCTGGGTTTGGGCAATCTCGGTCCGGAAGCGGCTCTGCCGGTGATGGAAGGCAAAGCCATGCTGTTCCGGGAATTCGCGGGCATCGACGCCTGGCCGATCTGTGTGAGCACCCAGGACGCCGAAGAGATCGTGCGCATCGTTCAAGGGATCGCGCCCGGCTTCGGCGCCGTCAACTTGGAGGACATCAGCGCTCCCCGCTGTTTCGAGATTGAGCGGCGGCTCAAGGCGACGTTGGACATTCCGGTCATGCACGACGATCAACACGGCACCGCCGTCGTCATCCTGGCCGCTTTGACCAACGCCCTCAAGGTGGTCAAGAAACGGATGGAAGAGATTCGCGTCGTGGTGAACGGGCTGGGCGCGGCGGGAACCGCCTGCTGCCGTATGCTGCTGGCGGCCGGCGTCTCGCATCTGGTTGGATGCGAGCCCGAGGGGATCGTGTTGACCGGCGAAGCGGACCAACTGCGTGCGTCCAGAAACGATCTGAGCGCGTGGATCCACAGAGATCGACCTCAAGGCACGCTGCACGACGCCCTGAAGGGCGCCGACGTGTTCATCGGTCTGTCAGTCGGCAACATCCTGAAGCCCGAGGATCTGGATCTCATGGCGCCTGATCGGATCGTGTTTGCGATGGCTAATCCCGATCCGGAAATCGCTCCGCAACTGGCCGTGCCCCGTTGCCGCATCTTCGCGACCGGCCGCTCCGATCACCCCAACCAGATCAACAACGCGCTGGCGTTCCCCGGCATCTTCCGGGGAGCGCTGGACGTCCAGGCGCGGGACATCAACGAGGCGATGAAGCTGGCGGCCGCGCAGGCCATCGCCAAGGTCGTGCCGGAAGCGGCGCTCAGCGAGGATTACATCATCCCCAGCGTGTTCGATAAAGAGGTGGTCCCGAAGGTGGCCAAAGCGGTAGCGGCGGCGGCACGGGATACGGGGGTGGCGCGCCGCCGCTCCCGACAGAGCGACGAGGCGCCGGGGGATTAAGGATCACTCCGTCCCGCCCAGGCTCAATTCATAGAGCAAGACCTTCCAGCCGTCTTCTTCGCTCAAGAACTGCCCGACGATCGGCAGCATGCCGGTTCCCGGCACTTTCCCCGATTGGCCCAAGCTTCCGTTTTTCAGCACCCACATCAGCTCGCCGGGCGTCCGGAGCTTTTTGAATGTAGGGTTGGTAAAGTTGCGCGGCTGAATCGGGAGCACTTTGGCGGCGCCTCCGTCGCCCCTGCCTTCCGGACCGTGGCACTGGAAACAGGTGCCGCGGCCTAGAAAGATGGCTTTGCCTTCGGCGAGCACCTCCGGCGTCGGCGCGAAGGGCGGCTTTGTCGCCTTCGCTGCAGCCAGTTGGTCCGCCGGAACGCGCGGAATTCTGATATCGAATTCTCCTCCGGGCTGGCCGTAGCCGGACGGATCGGCTGCATAGCTCGATGCGGCCCATGTGGTAATCGTTATCCCGATCGCGAACGCACGCATCATACCGATCATGACGCCTCCATGACGAAAATTTTGAGGTGAAGCTCTCGCTCAACCTGACAGCGGCGGGGCGGGAGTGTAGCACCGGACTCGGCGCTCCGGCAATACCGGGCATGCCAGACGGCGTTCCCTGCGCGGCGGTGCGGCCTATCCCATTGTTGTGCTAGAATGGCGGCCGTCCGACCGTCCAGATGTCGGGCAAGCGTTCCCGACGAGGAATCGTGCCGTTCTCCGCCGCCAAACTCGCCAAGTATCAGACCGGGATGCGCCGCCGCATCGAGTCGCTCCGTCTCAAAACCGAAGACAGCCTGGATTTCGCGATCGACCACATGATGCAGGAACGCGTCGACAGCTACTTCCGGATCGAACAGGGCCTGGAGGAAATCGACCGGACCTTGAAGCTGATCGAGGAAGAACTGCCGCATATCTGCGACCTGTCCGGAGCCCTCCGTCTGGAGGCGCGCCTCGAGTTCATCGAGGACCGCTGGGAAGAATTGGACAGTGAAGCGCGCGAGCGACCCCGGCGGCGCCGGCGGCGGATCAATCTGGCGGATTTCCTGAAAGCCGCCGGCGGGGGCGGAGACCTGTCCGGCGTGCGAAGCGAAATCAACAACGCCACCGAAGCCTTCGACGCCTTGGGGCTGGAATACGGCAGTTCGCTGGCCGCGGTGACCGCCGCGTTTCGCGAGCGCGCCAAGAAACTTCATCCCGACGCGCGCAAGGGCGACCGCAGCTCAGAACCTGAATTGCGTCGGATTATCGAAGCCTATCAGTTCCTCAAGGAACACTTGAGCTTGAGCGCCGCCGAGCCGCCTCGCGCGCAAGACGCCCGGTACAATCCGACGGAATGACCTCGTTGACGGACTCTCACCGATCCCAATACATCACCGATGCCGCCGGTCTGGAACGACTCTGCGGCCGTCTCCGGCAAAGCGGTCGTCTGGCGCTCGATACGGAGTTCGTGGGGGAAGACACGTTCGTCCCTCGTCTTGAGCTGATTCAGGTTGCCACCGACGAGGTCGCCGCCGCCATCGACTTTCCTGCGCTTCACTCCCAGGGCAAGCTGGACTGTCTGTGGGAAGTGATCTGCGATCCCCGAATCGAAAAAATCCTGCACGCCGGACGGCAGGACCTGGAACTGTTCACGACATATGCGGGCCGGGTCCCGACCCCGTTCTTCGACACACAGATCGCCGCTGCGATGGTCGGTTACGGCGCTCAGGTAGCGTATGCTCATCTCGTGCAGCGGCTTCACGGGGCCAAGTTGGCGAAGTCGCACACATTCACTAACTGGAGCCAACGCCCGCTGACGAAGGAGCAACTGGCGTATGCGTTGGAAGACGTGCAGTTCCTTCTTCCGATCTATGATCATCTCCGGTCGCGCTTGCAGAAACTCGGCCGACACGACTGGGTGCACGAGGAATTCTCCCGACTGCGGGAAGCCATCGGGCGACGGGCCGAGGAGCCGCAGGACCGGTACCAGCGCATTCGCGGATGGGACAACTTAAAGCCGCGAGCCGCCGCCGTGCTCCGCGAGTTATCAGCCTGGCGCGAAGCCGAAGCGCGGAGACGCAACATCCCGCGCGGTCGCGTGGCGCGCGATGAAGTGCTGCTCCAGCTCGCCCGCCAGACGCCTAAGACCTTGGACGAATTGCGTTCTGTCCGAGGGCTCCACCCGTCTGAGATCGAACGCAACGGAGAGGCTCTGTTGGCTGTTGTTCGCCATGCCCTGGCGCTACCGCCGTCCGCATGGCCGGCTATTCCGCGCGAGCGCAAACCTGAACCGGAATCAGCCGGCCTCGTGGAGCTCCTGCAGGCTGTGCTCAGAGCCCGGGCGGTCGAAGAAGACATGGCCCCGACGCTGCTGGCCACATCCGCCGATCTTCAGGCGCTGGCCGAAGCCGCACGCCGTCGAGCGTATCCCGACCTTCCCATTCTGCGCGGGTGGCGTCGTCAGTTAGCCGGGGAGACGTTGCTCGGCGTGCTCGCCGGAACCATTGCGGTCTCCGTCGATCCTGCTACCGGTACCCTCCGACTCATCCCGCGCGACCGCTCCTGACCGTTCCGTTCAAAAGAGAACACCCGCCCGTCTGCGCTGCCCTTCAACCCTGCTCACGCAGGCGACCGTCCGGTTCATCGTCCATCGGCGATGGCCAAATGCCTGCTGACAGGCTCGTTTTCTGCGCATTTCCCGCGGCGACCCTGGTACGCTTCTAGCACCCGCAGCGTGGGACAAGCGACGGCACGAATCGCATACTCGCGGCGAAGTGGGGGATCAGTGGGCGCGTCGGTGTGGAAGCTGACCTGTTCCTTTATCATGCCGGGTGGATTTCTCCTGCTCCTCGCCCTGGGCTTTCTACGCCCCAGAGGACTGCCCGGTTGGCTTCAGCCGCTCGTCGGAGTCTTTCCGCTGATGACGCTGGCGTTCGGGCTTCTGTTCGGCTGGCTGTTCGATCGCAGCCGGATCGTGCTCGCCATTCTCATGCTGGCCTTGGCGGACAGGTCGTTGTGGCTCTTCGCCAGCGGCGATGCGGCGACGACGGATGTCGGCCGCATCGTCTTTCAGGCCGTCGCGTTCCTGCTCCCGCTGAATCTGCTTGCGCTGTCCCTGATTACCGAGGACGGCTTGTTGACTCCGCGAACGGGGATCCGCGCCGCGCTGATTCTGCTTCAGCCGCTGGTGGTGGCCGGGTTTTGTCGTGCGGAGCCGTCGGAATTCGCGGCGGCGTTGGAGTTCGCTTACGTCGATCCCGCTCTCACCGTCTGGACACCGATCGCGCAGCCGGCGCTGTTGGCGTCGGGGACGGCCCTGGCGTTACAGGCGTCCCGGTTCGTCGTCCGCAGAAACGCCATCGAAAACGGATTCGTCTGGGCGGTGCTGACCGTCTTCGTTGCGTTGCAGGGGACCAGGTACGGCTGGAAGCCGACCAATTTTTTCGCGACCGCCGGCCTGATTCTCGTCATGACGCTGCTCGAAGCCTCTTACAAGGCCGCCTACGTCGACGAGGCGACCGGCATGCCGGGGCGGCAGGCGTTCGACACGGCGCTGAAGGGATTGGGGCGTCGCTATTCGGTGGCGGTCATCGAAATCGATCAGATCAAGTCGTACAACAACGCGCACGGGCAGATCGTAGGCGGTCAGATCCTCCGTCTGGTCGCTGCGGCCATCTCCGGTCTATCCGTCGGGGGGAGGGTCTATCACCACGCAGGCGACAACTTCGCCGCGCTGTTCCCGGGCAAATCCTCCGGCGACACGCTGGCGGACCTTGAGAGGATCAGAAAAGCCGTAGAGTCTTTGGATCTCGTCCTGCGCGGGCGGGATCAGGTTCGTAAGCGGCGGGACCGACGAAACGGCGCGGATTCCACGCTCGAAGAATTGCCGGTCACGATCAGCATCGGCGTCGCAGAACGAAACGACACCGCTATCCAACCGGATGCGGTGATCAAGACGGCGTACCGCGCGTTGTATCAGGCGAAGCTCGAGGGAGGCAATCTGGTCAAGCGAGGAACACTTTCACAAGAAGCGTTGCCCAAGCCGCTTCGCAACGCTCGCCGCGCGGTCGCGGCCGGCGTGGAAGGCGAACGTTGGAACGGCTGACCCCTTGCGCGCGCGTCCTGCTCACAACAATGTTTTCACCGTCTCCGCCGGCCGCGCCAAAATGACCTTGTCGCCCTTCCGGACCAGCGGTCGTTGAATCAGATCCGGATGCTTGATCATGAGGTCGATCAACTCGTCCTCCGGCAGGTCCTTGTTCGACAACCCCAGCTTCTTATAGATCTCCTCCTTCGTTCGCAGCGCCTCTTTGGCCGAAAGCCCGGCCTTTTTCAACAGATCCTTGAGCTGCGACTTGGTAAACGGCTTGTCGTAGTAGTTCACCGCCGCGAACGGTTTTCCGCTGTCTTTGAGCAACTGCACCGCCTGACGGCAAGTCGTGCATGTCGGCTTCTGGTAGATGGTGATGTCGGCCATTGCATTGCTCCTCTCCTTCGTTGGGTCCCGCACCCACCTTGACGCGATTTTTTCGCCTATGTTAAGTAGCGCGTCGGGCTACGGAGCGAGGGCTCGGCACGGTAGTCCACCGCTCGCTTCGCGCGGCAATGCCGGTGTGGAGTGAAAACCTGATATGCCCAGCGTCGGAACCACTGATGCCAGCGGCCAGTTCGCCTGCGCCACGTCGAGACAGCGGACCCTCCGGGACTTGAAGACCAAACGCAAGGGGCAGCCGGTGTTCGTGCTCGGCCATGTGCCGGAACGAAAAGGGCAGGAGGCGACGTTCGAGCTGTTCAACATCCGCCTGGCGGTCGTGAAATTTTCGGACGGCGCGACGCTTGGCTATGATCCCGCGGAACTGTTGCTGCCGACCGAGATCGACGAAAAAGGCGTCCCCTATTTCGAGATCCGCACCTGCTCGGCTTGTGAGCAATATTTCCCGCTTACCGCAGAGGAATATCACTCCGGGCAAGAACCGACCGTTTGTCCGGACTGCGCGGCTTGAGCGCAGTCCGGAAATTATGAATGAGGAATGGTGAATTTCCAACGGTTCCCTGCGCCTCAATTCACCATTCCTCATTCCTCATTCAACATTCAGCATTCAATCCACTAGCGGCGCCACTTCGATGGCTTTCTTGATCAGGCAGTCCCCGGCGAAACCTTGCAGACCCATGGGCAGCATGCCGGCGTCGATCACTCTGAGCGACGACACCTTGAACCCTTCCGCCACCTTCACGCCTTCCAGTTTCAACGCGTGGCAGATTTCCAGCTTCTTCCAAGCCGGATTGTTCTGAACCGATTCGACGGGCAGCAGCTTGCCCTCGAACACGACCCCGTCCACCGAGATCTTCGCCGAGGCCTGCGTCTTGTCCTTCAGCACTTCCGCCACCACGGCGAAGGCGATGGTTTCCCCCTGAGCCGACGCGATTCCTGTAACGTACAACAATAGAAACAGGCTCGACACGGACAGCCGAGTGATGGGTTTCACTGTTCACCTCTCCGTGTAGGCAAGGTCATTTCCCGACGCGGGCACGCGGAGCACATTTTTGTGCACCCACGCCGACCTGCCGTCGGGAAACCGAACCTGGAAAAACTGTTCGACGCGGCCGTTGGGAGCCGGACGCGTCTCGACGTTTGTCACGATCACTTCGGTGGCGGACCGTCTTGCGGCCGGACCTACGTCCGAGTAAACGGACACCGGCTCGGCGAATCGGTCGGCCTCCGTCTCGGTCGGCGGAAACTCAATCAACGTCACGCGCTGTCCCGGACGAATGGAAAGCATCTCCTGAGGGGGAAAAGCAAGCTTCGTCGACAGTCCGGTCGGCCCACCGTGGCTGAGCGCGCTCGAGCCGACCACTTTCGTCGGATCCGGCGCCTCCGATAACGGCGCGCTCGACGAAACCGGCCGCTCATACTGGCGCCAGAGCGTCAGCACGCCCGCGAGCAGCGCCAGCACTCCGACCGCGATCATGGTCCGCAGAAAACCGGACATGCAGCGTGTTCTCTCCGCATCAGCAACGGCTGGATTCAGTATGCCAAGCGGAGGCGGGCAATTCAAGGCATGGAGTTTCCTTGACGCAGGAAATTCGCACCCCTAGAATCCGATGCGCGGGTTGCGGATCGCGACAGCTCGGCGAAGCTTGATTCGCCTCTCACGCCGTCGACCGTTTCGCAACAAGGAGGACCCGATGCCGCACGATTTCATGCCGGGCCTGGCCGGTGTTCCCGCAGCCAAGTCTTCGATCAGCGATGTAGATGGACAACGGGGTGTCCTGGAGTATCGCGGAATCCGGGTCGAAGAGCTGTGCGCCAAGTCTTCGTTCCTGGAAACCGCCTATTTGCTGCTCTTCGGCTACCTGCCGGCGCAGGCGCAAATGCG
Organism: Nitrospirota bacterium; assembly: GCA_040755395.1. Taxonomy (NCBI): domain Bacteria; kingdom Pseudomonadati; phylum Nitrospirota; species Nitrospirota bacterium. Next base: position 88,706 of record JBFMAX010000009.1, on the reverse strand, counting down.
GCGGTGGAGCGAAGATATCACACTTCATCGTCGGATCAAGTTCCGGATCGTGGACTTGATGAAATGCCTGCCGGAACACGGCCACCCGATGGACGTGCTGCAGGCGGCCGTGTCGGCGCTGGGCATGTTCTATCCCGGCCGGAACGTCAAGGATATCGACAACAATTACTGGTCGGCGGTGCGGCTGATCGCGAAGCTGCCCACGATCGTCGCCGCCTGGGCGCGTTTGCGCCGAGGGGACGATTATATTCCGCCGCGCGACGACCTCGGCTTCGCCGAGAATTTTCTCTATATGTTGACCGAAAAGATCCCAAGCCCGCTCTGGACCGAGATCCTGGACGACTGTCTGATCCTGCACGCCGAGCACACGATGAATGCCTCCACGTTTACCGGGATGGTCACCGCTTCCACCTTGGCCGATCCCTATACCGTCGTCGCGTCCTCGGTCGGTGCGCTGAAAGGCCCCTTGCACGGCGGCGCAAACGAAGAGGTCGTCCAGATGTTGCGGGAGATCGGCGATCCCTCCAGGGTCCGATCTTATCTCGACGCCAAACTGGCGAAGAAGGAAAAAGTGATGGGCTTCGGCCACCGGGTATACAAGGTCAAGGACCCCAGAGCGACCATTCTGCAGGGCTTATGCGAACGCCTGTTCAAGGAGTGCGGCATGTCGCCGCTCTACGCGGTCGCGGTGGAAATGGAGCGGGTGGCGGAGGAGGTCTTCAAAGGGAAAGGCGTGTATCCCAACGTGGACTTCTACTCCGGCATCATCTACGACAAGATGGGGATCGAGGTGGACCTCTTCACGCCGGTCTTCGCCATCGCACGGGTGGCGGGCTGGCTGGCCCATTGGTTGGAGCAACTCCGAGAGAACAAGCTGTTTCGCCCGGACCAGATCTATTCGGGGGAACACAATCGCCCCTACATCCCCATCGAACAACGATAGGCGAGACACCGACACCGCGGTTTCACTCTCAGGCCGCCTGTGCGAGGTCGCGGGTGCGCGCACGTACCGCGCGTTCCCGTTCGGAACGAGAGCCGACGTTCCGCTCGCGGGCGGGGACGCTCGATTCCTTGACTTCGGATGTTTCCGCCAGAAGCGGCGTTCCTCGCGCGAGAGCGAGAATCTCATCCTGCAGCCGATCGCGCAAGGCGAGGATCGCGGCCAAACGCCGCGGGCGGTCCAGCGACCACCAGCGCAGCGGTTTGGCGAATGTGACGGTCGGCGGCGGAACATTCCCGACCGGCGCCCGGCCGAAATCGTAACCCGTCGCCTTGGCCCGACGGGCCAGGAACTCCGCATATTTGTCCGCGTATAAGCCGTTGTTCGTCATGACAGCTCGTTTTTCATTCAAATAAAAGGACAAAGCGCCAAATTGCGATCGCCAGGATCAGAATCAAGCCTCCGATCGCGCCGATCGTCAAGAGTTCAGCCATCTGGCCAACCTCCTGTGAGAAAAGAGGCCGGACTTCGCCGGCCGTCAGTCCCTTCAGCTCGACGTCCGGGTTTCCTGCGCCGCGCCCGCGCGGCGACTATGAACGCCGGCGCAAAAGGGTCCGAAGCCGATTCCGTCAGAGCGGGCGAATCGACTCGGACCGCACATGCCCGCAATCGCTCGGCGAATCGTTCAGGCCGATTTTCGGAACAGACGTCGACCTGCCGCCGTTCCGGTATCCGCGTACTCGTCATCGACATACGTGGCCCAGACGGCAGCGGCCCACGTCAGCAACATCAACCCGATCAACGCGGCAACTGCATACATAGTTCTCTACCTCCTTTCCCCATAATTGCCGGATAATTGCCGGCCCGGACGCGGACGGTCCGCGTCCGGTTGCCCGATATGCCTGTCCGCTCAGCTCAGCTTAACCGGAACATGCTGCTTAATGAAATTCACGATGGGCTCGATGTCCGACTGCGCATAGTAATTTTTCACGACGCCCTGTTCCAACTGTTCCAACACACCGATCGCCTCGCGAACGAACTGTTCGGCCAACTGCATATTCTTGGCTTCATAGGCGGCAGCGGCCCGATTCAAGAGTTTGAGCACGGAAGCTTGCGGCGTCCGTGGATCGTTCATAAACACCGACCGGTATTCTTGCTTATAAAGTTCCTGTTCAATGTCCTTTAACCAGGTTGTGGAATACGAGTCGGTCGCCGAGATCCATGGCGCGGCATCGACCGTCGACGACATCAGCGCCACCCCGCCAATGAGCAGGGACAGCACGCACACAGCAGCCGCGACTTTCTTCTTCATATGTCCCTCCTTTTGGTTTAGGGGTTAACGGTTGATGATTGACCGGCGTTCCGCGGCGGGCGCGGCGACAACAGGGAAGACGCCCGCTATGGATTCAGCTCAACGAGTAATTCCGCCTGGAGGAAAGTCAACCCGCGAGGTGCGGCGACGCAGCCCGTCGTGCGGTCCTCTTGACGGGCGTCGAAGAAAGGTTACTTGACAGCACGTCACGACATGCCGGATGCCGGCGGGCAATGCGGTAGACCCTCCGCCGGTAGGCTCCATGCTGATTCCACCATGAAAACACCGCATCGTCACGGATCCGCGGCACAGAAAGGAGGGAGTAGGAGTATGAGCACCGTTGCACGTTGGGATCCTTTTCGCGAGCTCGAGGAGTTGTCCGAACGGCTCAATCGTGTCTTCGGCCGACCGCCGGTTCGCCGCGACAACAGCAAGGAAGCGTTGACCGTCGCCGACTGGATCCCGGCCGTGGACATCAGCGAGTCTGAGGGCGAGTATCTCATCAAAGCTGAATTACCCGGCGTGAAAAAGGAAGACATTAAGGTCACGCTGCAGGAAGGCGTCTTGACGATCCAAGGCGAACGCAAGCAAGAAAAAGAGGAGAAGGGCAGAAAGTATCATCGCATCGAGCGGTCCTACGGGACGTTTATGCGCAGTTTCACCCTCCCTGACTCTGCGGATGACAGCAAGGTGTCCGCGGAATTCAAGGACGGGCTCCTGTATCTGCACGTGCCGAAATCGGAAAAGGCGAAGCCGAAGGCCATTGAAGTGAAGGTCGCCTGAGCGAGGGGCGTTCCGGAGCGCCCCTCGCGTTCGGAAACACGCACGGAGGGAGGTGAGCACGATGACGGATATGAGTTCCGTAATCGATGCCTCGTTGGCCTTAATGGGAGCGGCCGCCGTCTTGGCGACGGGTATCTGGACTTTATCGTCGTCCCAATCCACCACCGTGTCCACCACGGAGGTTCAGCGCGAGGCGGGGGCGCCTGCTCAAGCGCTCCGCAAGGCGGCGTAAGCGACCACGGCCGATTGCGAGGGCCGGCCGGGTTTCGGAACCCGGCCGGCCCCCGTGGCTCAACCCGGCGGCGACCGGCATCCTCTTGACGGCCGTCGATTCTGTGTTATCTCTCGTTTCGAGTTGACAGGCTGTGCCGGATGAGTTCGGTGAAAGGCCCGCATTCGGGATGGCGCGTTCGTCAGCTTCCTTCCGTGGGCTCTCGCCGGGCTTATCCGTCGCGGTTTTCAATCCAAACACGTTGACCGCAACATCGAGAAAGGAGGGATCGGTATGACTTGGGCTACTCAGATTCCTACCCTTTTTCGTGACACGTCGTTCGACACCCAGATCGACCGGCTCTTTGACGAGGCGGTCCGCGCCGTGAGCGGCTGGGAGTCGGCGTGGGAGCCGGACTGTAACGTGTACGAAGATGCGAATAATTTCTACATTCAGGTCGCTCTGCCCGGGATGGAGCCGAGCCAGATCGATGTGCAGGTGGAGGATCAGTTGCTGTGCATCAAAGGAGAACGAAAGAGCGAGCCGTCGGGAGACGTGACCTGGTACGCGCATGAATTTCCGTGCGGACCCTTCGCTTGCTCGTTCCGACTGCCTTCCTATGTGGACCACGGTAAGTCCACCGCCTCGTACAAGCATGGCGTGCTCACCATTATGTTCCCGAAGTACGAGGAAGCGAAGCCCCGCTGCATCATGATCGAGGGGACATGAGGGCCGTCAGTTCGGTTTTCGAGCGCCGGCGCCCAGGTGAAAGCCCGTTGAAACCGGCGCCGGCGCCTCCTCGCAATTCACAGGAGGGGACCGTGAAAAAGCTGGTCATCGGGCTAGTCGTGATCGGATTGCTGGCGGCGCCGGCGGGACGGGTTGCGGTCTCACCGCTGCAGGCGGCCCAGGACGCCTATAACCTGAGCGGCGACTGGATCCGGCACGTAGAAGAGGCGCTCACCCGGTCGGTGATTAACGGCGGAACGTCGCACGGACGACAAGAGTATATTCATCGTTACATTCACGACATCGGTTATTTTTTGCATGAAGCCGGTAAGGCGGCTCAGCGCGAAGATCGGCTTGCCGCGGAGCACAACGCCAAGCAGGCTTTGGATCTGCTCCACAGATCGGTCAGGAAGGGCTATTTCCGCCCGGAAGACGCCGAACGGATTGTGACTCTGATCAAACACCATCTGCCCGATGTCGCGATCTAAACCGTGAATGCCGGCGCGGGTTCTGACACGGAAAGGAGGCGGGAGCGATGACCTTGCGATGGTTTCGTCAATGGAAGGACAGAATATTCAAGTGGTTCGAGCACATGTCGTGGCCGCACTTTCGGTGGTCGCGATGAGGAGGCGCGTCCGCCGTTGCGGAGGATGTCGATGATGTATCGGCGGTGGTTCCGTTCAATATCACTATCAATATGGATAGCCGCGACCATGTCGGCCTTTCTGCTGACACTCGGAGTCGCTCAGGTGACGGCTGTAGAACAAAGTCGGACGAAGTCTGTGCTGCCGAGGTCGTTTCAGGGCGCCCGCTTGGGGATGGCCATGGCCGAACTGGCCAGGACCGATCCTCAGATTGCGAAGACCGCTCTGCCGTCCAACGGCCGGCAAACCGAAACGGTCACGGTGGCGTCGCGGGATCCGTACATTCATCGGGTGATGTATCGGTTTTATCGCGGCGCCCTGTACGAGCAGGCGATTTCTTATCGGCCCGATCGGGTGCCTCGCGGCTACGACGGTCTGCTGGATCGTTTGAAGCAGGTCTACGGACGTCCCGTGGCCGAAAACATGGAGGACTACGATCTGAGCCGGGACATCTTCTCAACGAGAAAAACCGTGTGGAGGGACGACACGACGCGGATCACGTTGGCCGAAATTCGGAAGCTGATGGACGGCCGCGAGCAATTCGAGCTTGTGCTGACCATGACCGATTTGTCGCTCGAACAGGCTCGCGACCGAGCCGTTCAGGAACAGCTCCGGCGGAAAGAGTTGAACGTTCCGATTCCACTACCGGATCGGCAGGGAGCATCGGCGCACACCGCTCGACCCTCCGAGGCCGACCGGCTCGGCGCCCACAGTTAACGACGCGACGCGATGGGGTTCGGCCTGGCGTCCCGGAACGTGGACCTGGCGACACAACACACAACAGAAGGGAGGATGGGCATGCAACTCATGTCAAAGCTGAAAGAACTCATTCCGTGGCGGCGAAAGTCCGTCGAGCCCCATGAGGTGATGACGCTGCGGGATGATATCAACCGGCTGTTCGATCGATTGTTCCTGGCGCCGTTCGATCAGGAGTGGTCGCCGACCAGGAGTTGGTATACCGACCTCGATATGGAGGAAACGGAAGACGAGGTCATCGTCCGCGCCGAGGTGCCGGGCATCGAGCCGCGTGACTTGGATGTGACGGTTCGTGACGGCGCGTTGCACATCCGCTACGAGCGACGGGAAGAACAGTCCAACGGCGGCTGGACGCAGCGACGATACGGTGCGTTGACCAGAACGGTCGCGCTGCCGAGCGGCCTCGATACGGCGGCCGCGAAGGCGACCTGTCGCCACGGAGTTCTGACCGTGCGCCTTCCGCGGACGGAGGAGGCGAGACACAGAATTCGGAAGATCCCGGTCCAGAGCTGAAGAAGGAACCGCTCACTCTGGAGTCTTCTCTTACGTCTGTCATGAAAGGAGGTGATGCGCCGATGACCTATCTGCCCTGGCTATTGAGCTTTGTGGCAGTCTGGCTGATCGCGGCCCCCTTTCTTCTCGGCTATGCGGACACGACGGTCGCGATGCAGAACGACATCGCCGTCGGCGCCGTCATGCTGATCGCGGGCTTTATCGGGGTCTATCAGGCCCTCAGGGACCGCGGATGGGGAACGCAGGCTCAGCCGGAACGCCGAAGCTGACTTTGTAAGAGGAGGGCGGGGGGGGGGGGCACAAACCCGCCCCC